>JAFIEN010000434.1 GCA_020832515.1 Rubellimicrobium sp.
TCCCAGGCACCCAGCCTTTCGCGCAGGAAATCCGCCGCAAAGAGCGTCGAGATCGAGGCAACCCGCGCAACCCCGTCGCGCGAGAAGGCGCCCACGTTCGAAAACTGGTTCAGCTCGCCGGTGTCGAGCATCCGCAGCATGTAGCTGTAGCTTGCCGGCGCACCCGCCGCGCGGGCCTTGGAAATGTGGTCGTGCAACCGGTTTGGAAAGGACCAGTCATCGGCATCATGCCCGGTGACCCAGTCGCCCTTTGCCTGCATCAGCGCGATGTTCTTGGACACATAGGGCCCGACATTCACCCGGTTGCGCAGCACCGTGACCCGCGGATCCGCTGCCGCGATCTCTTGCAGGACCTGCGGCGTGGTGTCGTCCGAGGCATCATCGACGATGATCAGCTCAAGCTGACGCCAGCTCTGGTTCAGGATCGAGCGCGCCGCGGCCCTGACCGTCCGTTCGGCGTTCCACGCGGGCATGATGACCGTCACAAGCGGGCCGTCCGTCACCGGCGCAAGGGGCGCGGCTCCCAACCGTTCAAGCAGCACGGCCCCGTCCTGCAACACAACCTCGGGCGACCGATAATGTGCCAGATAGATGTTCAGGTGCCTTAACCACCCATCCCGGTCGCCCGACTTGAGGGCGGCATTGGCCCGCAGCGCATCTGCGGTATGCAGAAACTCGTCCGGCAGGTGAAGCTCGGCAAATGCGATGGCAAGCACGTCCTGCCCCCCGAGCGCAATGTCATTCGCGGTCCGGATCACCTGCCCGCGCTTCGGCGGCGGAACATCAAGCGCGGCGATCGCCGCATCGTTCAGCCGCGTGTCGTGCCGGCTCATCCGTCCCATCTCGTGGCCGTAGCGAAGGTAATGCTGCGCTGCATCCATGCCCAGAAGGCCCACATCCCGGTGCATCCGGCGATACCAGGCCGGATCGAACAGGTTCGAGCCGGACAGGATCGCGGCCCGCGCGGGGATGGGGTCGATCATCTACAGCCTCAGATCGCTGTCGGCGGCGGCAAAGACGGCCTTCATGTCGAACAGCACCCCGCCGGGCCTGAGCAGCGCGCGCAGCCGTGGCGCACCGGCGGCGACCATATCGTCATGGGCCACGGCAAGCACGACGGCATCATATTCCCCCGCCCCCGCATCGGGCAGGTCAGAGCCGATCGCAAGGCCGTATTCCCCATGCACCTCGACGGGGTCGGCCCAGGTATCGACGACCTCGGGGATCATGCCCCATTCCCGCAGATGGGCGACAAGGTCGACAACCTTGGTGTTGCGCGTGTCGGGACAGTTTTCCTTGAAAGTGATGCCCGCAACCAGCACGCGCGCCCCCTTGATGGACAGGTCGCGCGCCACCATCGCCTTGACCAGACGGCTTGCCGCGGTCCGGGCCATGCCGTCGTTGATCTCGCGCGCGGTGCGGATGATGTCGGGGATGAAGCCTGCCGCCATCGAGCGGTGCAGCAAGTAATAGGGATCGACCCCGATGCAATGCCCGCCGACAAGACCCGGGCGCAGGCGGATGAAGTTCCACTTGGTCGCCGCGGCATCCAGCACCTCGTTCGTGTCGATGCCCAGATGCGAGAAGATGATCGACAGCTCGTTGATCAGGGCGATGTTCACGTCGCGCTGGGTGTTCTCGATGATCTTGGCCGCCTCGGCGACGCGGATCGAGCTGGCCTTGAAGGTGCCCGCCTCGATGATGCTGGCATAGAGCGCATCGACGAAATCGGCGACCTCGGGGGTCGAGCCGGAGGTGACCTTGACGATCTTGGTCAGCGGCCGGGCCTTGTCGCCGGGGTTGATGCGCTCGGGGCTGTAGCCGGCAAAGAAATCCCGGTTGTAGGTCAGGCCCGAAACCTGTTCGACGACGGGAATGCAATCCTCTTCCGTGGCACCGGGGTAGACGGTCGATTCATAGATCACCACCCCGCCCGGCGCGATATGCCGCCCGACAGTCCGCGACGCGCCGATCAGCGGCGCAAGGTCGGGGCGGCGGGACTGGTCGATCGGGGTCGGCACGGCGATGATGAAGACGTTGCACGCGGCAAGATCGGCCTCGTCGCTCGAAAAGGACAGATGCGGCAGACCAGCAAGCTCGGTCGTCTCGACCTCGCCGGTGGAATCACGGCCGGCCCGCAGTTCGGCGACCCGTTCGGCCTTCAGATCGAACCCCACCGTCGGGAAGCGACGGCCAAGGGCCACGGTCAGCGGCAGGCCGACATAGCCAAGGCCGATCACGGCGATCCGGGCCGTCTCGAGTGTCGTCCGCAATCCCATCTCCGTTTCCGACCCGGCCCCGGATCGGGGCGCAACCTGTTTGACATCGGCATGCGGCGAAAGGTCCCGCCTGTCCGTTGTCGCCCGGATAGGGCAAAAGCACGCCCGCTTCAATCGCCCGCCTCCCCGGGGGCCATATCGCGCGCCCCGGCCGCGCCGTGCCCTTGCCCGTGGCCCGCCCCTGATTGCGCAGCGCGGCGCGACCGCCTATCCCTGAACCGTATCGCAGCAAGCGCGAAGGACCCGACCATGCCCACCCCCTCCATCGCCTGTGTCGGCGAAGCGATGATCGAGCTCAGCCGCATCGACTTCGATGCCGGTCAGGCCGCGGTCGGGTTCGCGGGCGATACGTTCAACACCGCAGCCTATCTTGCGCGCCTCGGCCAGTCTGTCGCCTATATGACGATGCTGGGCCGCGATGCCTTTTCCGACCGGATGGTCAGCACCTTCACGACCGAGCGCATCGACACCGCCCTGATCGGCCGGCCCGAGACGCGCCTGCGCGGCCTGTACTCGATCGAGATCGACGCGACCGGCGAACGCTCGTTCCGCT
>JAFIEN010000435.1 GCA_020832515.1 Rubellimicrobium sp.
CGCGCATGCCCCCCCGCACGGCCTGGGCGGCAAAGAAATGGTGGCGAAGGTTGACGTTCAGCGAGAAATCCCAGTCCTCGGGCTCGACCCGGTCGGGATCGTGGCGCTGGTCGTTGGCGGCATTGTTCACCAGCGCGCGAACAGGGCCGAGCGTGGCCGAGACATGGGCCACCGCGGCGCGCAGGGCAGGGATGTCCATCAGGTCGCAGGGCACGAACAGCGCGCCAGTCGCTTCGGCCGTGGCCGCGCCGGCCGCCTCGTCCCGGTCGAGGAAGGCCACCTGCGCCCCGTTGCGGGCAAAGCCCGCGACGATGGCCGCCCCGATACCCGAGGCACCGCCGGTAACAAGGGCCGTGCGGCCCCGAAAGCTGGGATAGGTCGCGCGCATGGGTCAGATCCTGAGTTCGGTCTTCGGGTCGAAGAGGCTTGCCTTGCCCATGTCGATCACCAGGTCCGACATCTGCCCCGGTTCGGGCGCGTCGTCGGGTTCGTAGCGGGCGATGACCTCTTGCCCCGCCGCGCGCAGGACGACCATCGTCTCGGACCCGGTGGGCTCGACCGCCTCGACCGGCAGGGTCACGCGGCCCTCGACCCGGGCGCCGGGGGCGGGCAGGGGCTGGCCGGGGGCGGTGGGCAGGTCGGCCGTCCGCCCGTCGCCCAGGCTGAGGTGGAGGCGTCCACCCTTGGCCACGGTGGCGGGCAGGACATTCATCGAGGGCGATCCCATGAAGCCCGCGACGAACAGGTTGGAGGGGTGTTCATGGATCACCTTGGGCACGTCGAACTGCTGCAGAACACCTTTGTGCATGACCGCGATCCGGGTGGCCAGCGTCATCGCCTCGATCTGCAGGAGCGCGGCCACACGCGCAATCGCCTCGCGCTGGTGGTCCTTGGGCACCCGGCGGCTTTTCATGCCGAAAGCCATGTTCTCGCGCACGGTCATGGTGGGGTAAAGCGCATGGGACTGGAACACCATCGCGATGTCACGGTCCTTGGGTGGCACGTCGTTGACGCGGCGGTCGCCGATCATCACGTCGCCCTCGGTCGCGCTTTCCAGACCGGCGATGATCGCCAGCAGCGTGGATTTCCCGCAGCCCGAGGGGCCGACAAGGGCGAGGAACTCGCCCTCGTTCGCGGCAAGCGACATGTCCTTCAGCAGCTCGACAGCGCCAAAGCTCTTGCGCATCCCCGCCCCACGAGGCGTCAGGATCAGCTCTCTGCATGGTAATTCCGGGTACGGAAATCGGCCCATTGATCGACCTGACTTCCGATATCCAGACCGATCCCCCCGCGCTCCTTGATCCGCTGGCACATGAGCTTGCCCAGAATACCGGCTGCGACCAGATGCACCTCACCGGGTTGCGGGTCCAGCCGCGCCATGATGTCGTGAAAGACCTCGGGATAGATCCGCCCCGACACCGCCCCGTCGGCACGGCTGTCGAAGCTGCGCCTGTGGCGGTATTCGCCGGGGATCCGGTAGCTTTCCCGCACCATCAGACCAAAGCGGTCAGCCAGCCGTGGCGCGATGTCGTGGCACGAGATCACCGAAACGGCCCGGCAGCCTTCAAGGAGACGACCGTACAGGCCCCAATGCGCCAGATCGGTATGCAGGTTGCACGAGGCCAGCCGCCCCGCATGGCCCGAGGTTTCCAGATGCCAGGAGATCGCCTCGATCCCGCGGCCATCCCGCCCGACAATCATGCTGCGCCAGCCCAGATTGAACGCATAGCGCAGGGAATTGGGCACGCCCAGAACATCGGCCCCCCGGATCGCCGCGATCAGACCCGCCGACAGCGCCGCCTCACCTTCCGCGTCCAGCAGTTCCTCGCCCCACCAGGGGTCGCGCTGGACCTGACGGCGGTCGCGGGACTGAAAGCTCTGGCTGTGTTCGGGATAGGGCAGGAAGTGCCCCTCGCCATCGCCCAGCCGGATGACCGATGTCGGCGTCCCCCTCGCGATCCGCGCCACCAGCCAATCGCACAGCGCCCGGGCGGCAGCGGCGCGTTCGCCGCTGTCCATCCACCCCTCGCGCGGGCTTCTGAGGACGGCCGCGGCATGGCGCTGCAGCGCGGCCTGCAGGCGGGGATGCGCCTCGGGATGGGTGTCTGCGATCCGCGCGACCTGCAGGCAGATGCGGCTGTGTTCCGGCTCTTGCGTGGCCGAACGCTGCGGGTGTCCGAGCTGTGCCCGGACCGCGCGCAGCCCTGACAAGGCCCACTGCCCCGCGCCGTTGCGATCAAGCGCGGCCCGCAGACCGGACCGAAAACCGGCGGGCCGGGCTGTCGCGGCCCCCTTCGCGGGGCTTGTGTCCGGACAAGGCCCGATCGGATCGGTCAGATCGGTCAGGCGCGCGTGCAGGACGGGCTTGAGCGCGTCGAAGAACAACCCCCCGCCCCGGTAGTGCTTCAGAAGCAGCCGGATGAGGACGGGGTCCCGCTCGGTGCGAAACCCGAGAAGCAGGCTCCGACTTTTCGCGGGGCTGAGCGATCCGGGATAGCTGAGCAGCCAGCGGCCGACCTCGCGACGCTCCTCGGCAGCAAGCTGCACCGAGGTCAGCGGTGCGATCAGCTTCAGCCAGTTGCGCGGGGCAAGCCGCGCGCGCAGGGCCGCCTTCGTGCGGCGCAGCGTCTCGGCATCGCGCGAGCCGAAGACGACGATGCAGAGACGCTGAATGTCGAGGTTATCGGGATAGCGGCGGGCAAGGTCGCTCAGCCTTGCGTAACTTTCCTCGAGATCGCCATGCGTCCACAGCGCCTTGACCAACTCGCACCCTGTGTGGGGGGGCAGGCCATCGCGGGACTGCGCCACAAGGATCTTGCGGCATGCAT
>JAFIEN010000436.1 GCA_020832515.1 Rubellimicrobium sp.
CGCGACCGGATCCTCGCCGGATACGCGGTCACTTTGGGCGACGAGGTGGTGGCCGGAATCGACGCCCTGCACAAGGCCTGGCCGATGCCCTATTGACGCAAGGCCGCGCAGGGGTCACGCATCCTGCAGACAGCCGCTTGCGAAAGGACGTCCCCTGCGCCGCATTGCCCTGACCATCGCACTCTTCCTCGCGGCCTGCGCCCCGGGGCAGGACGAGATCTTTCCCACCTTCCGCGACCCCTCGGTCCCCATCGCCTCGAAGGCCCTGTTCGAGCCTGACCGCTATCTTGGCACCTGGTACGAGATCGCCCGCTACCCGGTGTTCTTCGAAGCGGGTTGCGTGGGCGTGACGGCCGAATACGCCGCGCGCGACGACGGGCTGATCGCGGTGCGCAATACCTGCCGCAACACCGACGGCACGGTGCGCAGCACAATCGAAGGCACGGCCGAGATCGTGGGGCCGGGCCGGCTGAAGGTGCGGTTTGCGTCGGTGCCCTTCGTGACCGGCGATTACTGGGTGCTCTGGGTCGATCATGACTACCGCACCGCCGTCGTCGGGACACCCGACGGCCGCGCGGGCTGGATCCTGAACCGCGCGCCGACGATCCCGCAAGACAGACTGAACGCGGCGCTCGAAATGCTGGATTTCAACGGTTTCGATGTCTCCCGGCTCGAGATGGTGCCGCATCCCCGATAGCATGGGCAAGGGCCGGACACCCCTCCGCGCCCCCAAGATCAGCCGCCGGACCTCAGGTCCCGACCCGATCGCCAAGCTCTTCCAGAACCGCACCCAGATCATGCGAGGGTCGAACCGCCTCGCGCACGAGCAGGTCGAAATGCCGCGTGATCGCTTCGACCCGTTCAACATCGCGGAAAGCAAGGTAGTGCCGCCCCAGATAGACAACCGCCAGCATCGGCCCGAACACCGTGATCGGCGCCGACCAAAGCCGGCGGGCATCGAACAGGAACACCCGCAGCTTGGGATAAAGCTGGTCATGCAGCGCCTGCCAATGGGCGATCTGCGCGCTCCGCAGCGCCGGCGGCACTCCGGCGTAATAGCCCTGGGCGGCCGCGAAACTCTCGATCTCGTGCCGGGGCAGGGCGATCTCGTAATCCGACCGTGACCCCCGCATCCAGTCCAGCCGGTCCTGGCTTGCCCCGATCGCCTGATCCACCGTCCGCCCAAGCGATGGTTCGTATTCCCACCGCAGCATCTCGGGCGTCTTGAGCATGTCCGGCAGGCCCGCGGGCACATGCCGGATCTTGTAGCCTGCCGCCTCCTGATGCCAGGCAAACACCCGTTCGTCGATCAGCGCGCGGGGCGCCTCGCTGATCGACATTGCAGCGGCAATGACATCGGCGGCGCGCTCGGGCCGCATCGTCAACCCAAGTAGCCAGTCGGCGGATACGCCCAGCGCCGCTGCGCATTCTCCCACGACCTGAGCATTGGGCAACCGCGCACCCGCGTCCGACAGAAGCTGCGAGACGGTCGACCGATCCACCCCGATCCGCCGCGCCAGCGCCGCCTGGCTCAGCCCGGCCAGTGCCATGCCCTGGGCCAGCCGATCGCGGAACAGCGCGGCCCGGGCACGTTTGTCGATTTTTACAATCTCTGGTGACAAAACGAAACTCTGTTTGGTTTTCGTTGCCCAGATACGCTCTGCGCCCGTCCCCCTGCAAGGGCTTAGGCTCGACCCCGTGAAACCATGAGGTTGAACCGACACGATGTCCGCCTTGTCCGACCCGGCACAGGACCGGCAATCATCCAGCGATGTCGAATGGCCGACCCTTGCGGTCATCGCGCTCTGCTATGCGGCCTGGCTCCTTGGGCTCTTCGCGCTGCCGCATCTCTCCCTCTGGATGGCGATTGCGCTGCTAACACCGGCCCTCGCGCTCCATTCCTCGCTGACCCATGAGGCGATCCACGGCCACCCCACCCCGCACGCATGGCTCAACGCCCTGCTGCTGGTGCTGCCGCTCACGCTTTTCGTGCCCTATCTGCGCTTTCGCGACCTGCATCTCGCGCATCATCATGACGAGGTGCTGACCGATCCCTACGACGATCCCGAAAGCAATTACCTCGACCCGGCCGTCTGGAAAGGGATGTCGCGCCCGGTGCAACTGCTGTTGCAGGTCAACAACACTCTGGCGGGTCGCATCCTGCTTGGCCCTTTCATCGGCATCGCCACATTCCTCGCCCGCGACCTCCGGGCGATCCGCGCGGGCGAGGCCGGCGTTCTGCGCGCCTGGGTTCTTCACTTGCCGCCGCTGGTCCTGACGCTGGCGATCGTCGCCCTGTCGCCGCTGCCGATGGCCGCCTTCCTGATCGCGGTCTGGGGCGCCTTCGGGATCCTCAAGATCCGCACCTTCCTCGAACACCGCGCCCATGAACGCGCCCGTGGCCGCACCGTCGTGATCGAGGATCGCGGCCCGCTGGCCTTTCTCTTCCTCAACAACAACCTCCATGTCGTCCATCACATGCACCCCCGGGTCGCATGGTATCGGCTTCCGGCCCTCTACCGCGCCCGGCCCGATCACTATCTTGCCCGCAACGACGGCTACCGCTACCGATCCTACGCCCAGGTCTTCCGCGCCCATTTCCTGCGTGCCAAGGACCCCGTGCCGCATCCGCTCCGGCCCGGCTGAGCGACGCAACCACCCGGTCGCCCCCCCTTGCTCCTTCGCTTTGGCCGAAATACTCCGGGGGTCCCGGGGCCGCGCCCCCCCCGCCCGGCACCGGGGCTCACGCCGCCCCCGCCCCCCCCCCCCCCCGCCGGGCCACC
>JAFIEN010000437.1 GCA_020832515.1 Rubellimicrobium sp.
TGGTATTCATTCGGTAAGTTTGAACGGCGAATTCAGCGGCGCTGGGTATCTTTCCGTCGAACGCCCAGCAGAGTTCGACTTGTCTGCGACAACTCCCGAAACGGATAGTGAGCCTGAAAATATCCTGAGCTGCAAGTTTGGTGGGACATGGATCGCGGATGACACTGTCAGCGGCACCGTTGTCTTGCCGGATGATCTGGCTGATGGCGACACGTTCTGGGTATCCGTTCTGGACGGACAACCGGGCGAGGTGTTCACGAAAGCGATCGAGTTGCGTGTCACGGCCTTGGAGGATGGCGGCGTGTCCTTTCATCCGCTACAGGCCAAGTATGATGCCTCATCGGTCCATTCAGACATCGCGGGCGATTTCGCGGCGACGCAGGCGCATTTTTCTACCAATGGGATCAACGCACCTTTGGGGAACAGCATCAATTCGGCTGGGTATGGTATTCATTCGGTAAGTTTGAACGGCGAATTCAGCGGCGCTGGGTATCTTTCCCACCAAACCCCTGCCGAATTTCATAATTCCGGTGCGGTCACACTTAATGGTGATGAGGAAGATATCATGGAGTTGCTCTCAGTCTCTCTCACGGAGGCTGGCGCCACCGACTTTGACACTCAAGATGATGATGCAACATTTAGTATTGAGTATCTGTAATCTCAGCGACCTAAGCCGCCTCATACATGTTCCATCCCGGATGATCACATCGACCCTCGTCGCTTTGCCCTGTTTATGGCAAGGTCAATCCTGCGCGAGGTTCGGGACGGGGGGCTGCCATGCTGATCTCTTTGCACAAACAGGCGACGACGACGCCGAAGATCCGAGCTGCGATCCAAGCAAGCAAGGACCCGGCGTGGATGGTGGCGGAGCGTTACGGGATCTCCGAGCAGACAGTATGGAAGTGGCGGAACCGGGGAGAGTGTCCGACCTTCTGTGTATCGGTGATCTGGTCCATGCTTCCTGAGAGGAGCAAGGACGATGACGATGACGATAACGAACGAGTTGCTGGACGAACTGCTGAAGGGCTGCAAGCGGCCTGAGGATCTGCTCGGTGATGCCGGGCTGATGAAGGAACTGAAGGTGCGGCTGATGATCCGAAGAGACCGTGGCCGCAGTGCGGCCGCGTAAGCCCGAAGGATGGTGCTCGGGGCCGAACTGACGGCGCATCTGGGCTATGAGGCTGGTGCGGCGCCGCCGGCCGAACAGACCAACCGCCGGAACGGGACCGCGACAAAGCGGGTGAAGGGCTCGGACGGCGAGGTGCCGCTTTCGGTGCCGCGCGACCGGGAAGGCAGCTTCGAGCCCGAGCTGGTGAAGAAGGGCCAGACCCGGATCGACGGGGTGGATGACAAGATCATCGGGCTCTATGCCGCCGGGCTGTCGGTGCGCGACATCCAAGCCCATCTGGAAGAGCTTTACGGCCTGCGAGTCTCGCCAGACCTGATCAGCCGTGTGACCGATGCCGTGTTGGATGAGGTCCGCGAGTGGCAGCACCGGGCGCTGGACCGGATGTATCCGATCGTGATTTTCGACGCTTTGCGCGTGAAGATCCGCGATGCTGACAGCCGCATGGTCAAAAACAAGGCCGTTTACATCGCCTTGGGCGTTACCCGCGAGGGGGAACGCGAGGTTCTGGGCCTCTGGATTGCCGACAACGAGGGCGCCAAGTTCTGGCTGTCGGTCATGAACGAGCTGCGCAACCGGGGTGTTCAGGACATCCTGATCGCCGTTGTGGACGGGCTGAAGGGCTTTCCCGAGGCCATCACCGTGGCCTTCCCCGAGACCATGGTCCAGACCTGCATCGTTCACCTGATCCGGCATTCGATGAACTTCTGCAGCTGGAAGGACCGCAAGGCCGTGGCCGCCGATCTGCGCCCGATTTACGAGGCCCCGACCGCCGGGGAGGCTGAATGCCAGCTGGACGCCTTCGAGGAGAAATGGGGCGGAAAATACCGGAGGGAGCCAACCTCGTACCCAACTCTCTCTCGTGTCAGAGGCCGCCATTGCGCGCTCAAGCGAAGGGCCGCGCGATCATCTGTCGGCGGCGTACGTGCGCCATCATTTCTGGAAGGGTATCGCTGCGCTGCTGTGCTGCCTGCCCCGACGCCATCGCACGACTAAGCGGGGTCGAAAAGGCACTGCCCGATGAGGAGCCCGTGGCTCTTCTCGATGGACGCGGCATTCCATGCAGGAAAAGCCCGGGCCGGAGCCGGTGTTCTTGGGGCGGATTTCGGCCTGCCTGGCCCGCCATGCAGGCGGCCAGATGGTTTTCGGGCACTCGCCTGAGTTCCCGGCGGAAACTCGACGGCGCCTTTGATGCTAGGAACCGGGATCATTGACGGCATCCTACGTCCCGCACATCCTTGGCCTCGCTTAGAGGGGTGCCAAAATGTAGGCATGCCCATATGATCTTGCCATGACGGCATTTTTTCACGGCGGTCATGGTAGGGGCCGGCATAATGAATTCGACGTTCTCCCTCCTTCTGGTCTTCCTGGCCCGGCTCTTCATGCCCCGGCACAACGCGCAGATGCGGCTTCTCAAGGCCCAGATCCGTATTCTGCGCACCCGCATCCCGACGCAAAGAATAATCCTGTCTCCTGAAGAGAAATCCGAACTGCTGCGCATCGGGGCGGAATGTGGGCATGATATCGACGGGCTCATGGAGGTGGCAAAGCCCGCGACTTACAAGCGCTGGCTCGCCCAGATGCGTGGTGGGCGCGCCTTCAAGGCCGTGGGCAGGCCGCG
>JAFIEN010000023.1 GCA_020832515.1 Rubellimicrobium sp.
CTTGTTTTTCAATGACCCTGTGTCGAACGTTCGCCACGGCAGGTCTTTGGAATTGCCGGGATTCAACCGTCCTTCCGGGGTCGCCAGGATGACAATTTGCATTCATCGCGGCGGGCGCGCCATGTCGCCTGCGGCGGGTCGTCGACGATGCCGGCACGATCTGCGTCGGACGTGACCCGGATGTGACGGGGCGCGCGCAAAGGGATCTGGTCCCGGCCCGAGCGCCTGTGGCAACGCAGACCTCGCCGGCAAAGGCAGATCGTTCCGGCCCGACGACTGTTTCAGGCGCCCGCGGGTGGCCTGGGGGGAGGCCGCGGCTACCAGGGTTCCGTTGACCGCGCCCTCTCTCGGGGGCTGCAATGCAAGCTTGTCGCGAAATTCGGGAACGCTTGTCCGCCTTCGGGCGTTTTCATTTTGTGCGTCATTTCAGGATGGCCATGGAAATGCAGGAAAGGACCGTTGCATGAAGAATATCGCACGACTGACGCTCGTGACCGGATTGGTCGGGTTCGGCGGCTCCGCCGCGTTTGCCCAGGCCCTGACAGGTTTCGAGACGATAGGTGACCGGATCGACGACATCGGAACCGATGCCGCCGACACGATCGCGCTGGAAGGCCGCGACCAGATCGGGCCTTTGGGTGTGCCGCAGGGCTGGACCGGGTCGCTCGCGGGGACTGGGTCGTTCACATCCGGCAACAGCGATACGTCAGAGTTCAAGCTGGCCACGCGGTTGAACTACGGCGCCGGATTGTGGACGCAAAGCTTCGGCCTTGCCGCCGAATTCGCCGAGGTCGACGGCGAGCGATCGCGCGAGTCCTATTTCGCCACCTACGAGGTGAACCGCGCACTGTCCGAGAGCTATTATGGCTACGGCCTGTTGCGGGCCGAGTATGACAGCTTTGCGACGAACGAGATCGACGGCTTTGCCGGTGTCGGCCTCGGCTTTGTGGTGCCGGGTCTTGGACCGGACGCCGACTGGCGGGTTCAGGCCGGTCCGGGTGTACGCTTCGTGCGCGATGCGGAAGGCTTCGAAGTGACGGAAACGGCGCTTCTGGCGGCCTCGCGCCTGACCTATACCCTGTCGGACACGATCGCGCTGACCAATGACACCGATATCCTCGGGTCGGAGTTCAACACCGTCGCCACCAACGAATTCGGTGTGAACTTCCGCATGAACGATACCATATCCACGCGGGTCAGCTATCGCACCGTCTACAATTCCGACCCGCTTCCGGGGTTTTCGGAAACCGACAACACGCTTGGCTTTGCGGTGGTTCTGGGGTTCTGAGCCGGCATCCGCACCGCTCCGAATACGGAAGAAGGCCGGCAATCGCTTGTCGGCCTTTTGCCATGACCGGGATCGGCCGCGGCCGCGTCATGCCTCGGCGATGTCCGCCGCAAGCGAGATCCGGACCAGAGCCGGCAGGGATCTGACCCCCACCTTGCGCATCACCGAGGCGCGGTGATTTTCGACCGTACGCTGATTGATGCCAAGATCGGCGGCGATGATCTTGTTGGGCTGACCGGCCAGCACCCGGGTCAGCACCTCGCGTTCGCGCGGGGTCAGTTTGGCGAACCGTTTGTGCGCGGCCTTCTGCATCGTGCTCTTGGGCTGGTTGGTGTCGCGCTGTGCGACGGCGTGCCGGACGGCGGCCAGAAGTTCGGCCGCACTTGCGGGTTTCTCGATCAGGTCGGTTGCCCCGGCCTTGAGTGCGGCCACCGCCGTGGCTGCATCGCCATGCCCGGTCAGCATGACCGTGGACAGGTGCGGCGCGTCCGACCTGAGACGGCTGAGCAGGGCAATGCCATCCATGCCGGGCAGAAGATTGTCGACCAGAACGCAGCCCGGACCGTCGTCGCGCGGGCTGGCAAGGAAATCCTCGGCGGATGCATGGGTCGTCACTTTCCAGCCCTCGGCCTCGAACAGGCGGCGGGTGGTCTCGCGGATCATCGGGTCGTCGTCCACGACATGGGCCGTATTGTACGCACCGTCGGGGCGACGCTTGTTGCCCGTCCTTTCGCTGCGGGCCCGTCCGATCTGGTCGGAAACAAGACCCAGAAGAACATCGGGCATCACCGGCTTGGCGACCTGCCGGTGCGGCGATGCACCGATGCTTTTGAGGGTGCCGGTGGTGATGTCGCCGGTCAGGATGACGGTGGGGATCGGAGCTCCAAGAATGTCTGGCAGGTCCTGGGCCAGTTTCAGACCGTCCGAGCCGCCATGCAGATCGAAATCCGTCAGCAGAAGATCGGGCCGGTCGGTGCTTTCGCTGGCCCATGCCAGCGCGTCCTTCGCGTCGACATGGCAGATGACGGTATGGCCCGCCCTTGCCAGGACCTCGGCCAGAAGCGCGCGCAGCGGCTCTTCGTCCTCGACCAGAAGGATGGTGCCTGTCTGGGGTTCGGACGGGGCGGTGATCGGCGCGATCTGGTGTGATCGGGGGATATCGGCCGTCGCCTCGACCAGGGGCAGGTTGATCATGAAGGTCGATCCCTTGCCGGGGATGGAGCGGACGGCGACCGGATGATCCATCAGTTCCGACAGGCGCCGCACGATGGACAGCCCAAGCCCGAGCCCGCCTTCCGAGATCGTCGTCGTTTTGGCGACCTGGTGATAGGCGTTGAAGATCGCTTCGGTCTCGGATGCCGCCACGCCGATGCCGCTGTCGCACACAAGGATCGAAACGGTCGCGCCATGCCGCCTGCAGCCCAGAAGGATGCCGCCCTTCAACGTGTATTTCACCGCATTGGACAAGAGGTTGCGCAACATCTGCTCAAGCAGTTGCGGATCGGTATGCACCCACAGGCTGCAAGGCACCGACCGCAGCCGCAGGTGCTTGAGTTCGCATTGCGGGCCGAATGCCGCAGACAGGCGTTCAAGCAATGGGGCGATGGGCATGGGCCGCATCGCCGGTTTGACGATGCCCGATTCGATGCGGTTCACATCCAGCATGGAATCCAGCATCAGCGTCATCGAATGCAGCGTCTGGTCCAGAAGGTTGGCCAGCCGGACCGCCTCGGTCGATCGTTTGTGCGGGGCCATCAGCTTGTGCAGCAGCGCCATGGATTGCAGGGGCTGGCGCAGATCGTGGCTG
Source organism: Rubellimicrobium sp. (assembly GCA_020832515.1). Taxonomy (GTDB): domain Bacteria; phylum Pseudomonadota; class Alphaproteobacteria; order Rhodobacterales; family Rhodobacteraceae; genus JAFIEN01. Next base: position 3,096 of record JAFIEN010000023.1, read on the forward strand.
GCGGCGGCCAGAAACCGCGTCTTGGCCCGGGTGGCACGCTCGGCCTCGGCCATTGCGGCTTCGAGCGCGGCGTTGACGCGTTTGTTCTCGGTGATGTCGATATAGGTGATCACCACCCCTTCGACGCGCCCCCCCTCGGCGCGGTAGGGCTGGATCCGGCGCAGGAACCACAGATCGCCGGCGCCCGCCGTTTCCCGTTCGCTTGACCGGAACGAGGAAAGGACCGCGCGCGCATCGGCGGCCAGCGTGTCATCGCGGGTGACCGAGGCAAGATCGGTCAGGGGACGGCCGACATCGGTGGGAATGACATGGAACACGCCCCGCGCGGCGGGGGTAAAGAAGCGGATGTTCAGGTCCAGATCAAGAAACAGCGTTGCCACATCGGTGCTGTAAAGCACGTTCTGAAGGTCGTTGGCCGTCGTGCGGTGCCGTTCGAGGGTTTCCTGCAACTGGCTGTTTAGCGCGGTCAGCTCTTCGTTGAGGGATTGCAGCTCTTCCTTCGAGGCAAGCAGCTCCTCGTTCGTGGACTGGAATTCCTCGTTGACGGACAGGGCTTCGGCGGCATCGGCGCCATGGGCCTCGACCTCGCGCTCCAGTTCGCGCAGGGCGTTGGCAAGCTCGTTGCGCGTGGCTTCAAGATCGGCCTCGAGATCGCCGTTGCGGCGTTCGGGGGCCGCGATGCCGGGGCCGGGCGCCGTGGGGCGGGGCGTGTTGACAAAGCAGACCAGAACCAGCGGCTGGGTCCCTGCCTGAACGGCGTGCAGGGCGATGTCATAGCCGGTGTCGCCATGAATCCGCCCGCCCGGAATGGTCACGGCCGGAGCGCCGGGCGAACACGACAGCGCCGCCGCCCGAAACCGGGAGCGCAGCGCCTTTGGCAGCATGCCAAGGATGCCCGCATCCGGGTGGCCCTGCGTGATCGTGAGGTATTTCTCGGTCGGGCCCAGAAAATACAGGCATTCAAGCCGCATGTTGATCAGGACGGCCGCCGGGGCGTAAAGATCCAGCACGATCCGGCGGCACAGTTCGGCAAGCCCTGTCCGGCGCAGCGCGCCGTCACCATCCGTCAAGGCTGTCTCTTCGCGCTTGCCGGTGGAGAATTGCAGATCCCCGGGATGGGTTTCCCCGACCCGGCGCCAGATCCGGGCCTCCTTGTCTTCGGGTGCGAAACACCTGTCCTGCTGGCCCGGCATCTCGGCCGCACCCAGCAGCAGAAGCCCCCCCGGACGCAGCGCAAAGCAGCAGCGCGCGACAACCCGCTTTTGCGCCTCGGGCCCGAGATAGATCAGGACATTGCGGCACGAGACAAGGTCGATCCTGGAAAACGGCGGATCCGACAGCAGATCGGCGACGGTAAAGACGACAAGATCGCGCAGCATCGTCGAGACCCGCCAGCCGCCGTCCTCGCGCGTGAAGAACCGGGCCAGCCGCTCGGGGGAAATGACCGCTTCGACATCCCTGGAATAGAACCCGGCCCGCGCGGTGGCGATCGCCTCGGGATCGACATCCGAGGCAAGGATCTGGAGCCGGGCATCGCAACCGGCCGCTTCCATCGCCTCGAGGCAGATCATGCCGATGCTGTAGGCCTCTTCGCCGGTGCTGCATCCCGCAACCCAGATCCGCAGCGGCCGTTCCGCGGGCCTTTCCGCCAGAAGGCCCGGGATGGCTGTGCTTGCCAGATGCTCGAACACCGCCGGATCGCGGAAAAAGCTGGTGACATGGATCAGCAGGTCGGCTGAAAGGCGGTCGCGCTCTTCGGTATCGTCGCGCAGGATATCCTGATAGCGGGCCGCCTCCTGGGGGGCGAGGCCAAGCAGGGCCATGCGCCGCGCGATGCGCCGTTCCAGCGTGCCCCGCTTGTAAAGCGACAGATCCTGCGTCGCATGTTCGCCGACATAGGCAAGAAGGGCATCATAGGCCCGTGCCGCCTGTTCTGCGCTGTCGGGCGCAACCGGTCCGGATTGCGTGGGGCCAAGGTGTGCGGGGCCGAGGTGTGCGGGGCCGTTGTCGGGACGGGTATCCGCACCGGCATGGCCCAGAAACGCCTCGAGCGCGGGCACCATCCCGGCGGCGGGCAGGATCTGCGAGACAAGGCCGGTCGCGATCGCGCTTTCCGGCATGCCGCCATGGCCCGCCTCGGACGGGTCCTGCGCGATGACCAGACCACCTGCGGCGTCGATGTCGCGCAGGCCCAGACTGCCGTCCGTGCCCGTGCCCGACAGGATGATGCAGCCGCCCGGGGCAGGGCCGTCCTTGGCCAGCGAGCGCAAGAAGGCATCGAACGGCAGCCGGACCGCCCTGCCTTCGTCGGGTTCGGACAGATGCAGCACACGCTGCGCCACGGTCAGGAACATGCCGGGCGGAATGACATGCAGAACACCGGGTTCAAGGGTCATGCCGTCGACCGCCTGAACAATCCGAAGCCGGGTATGCCCGGCCAGAAGATCGACCATCATGCTGTCATGTGTCGGATCAAGATGCAGGATCAGGACAAGGGCTGCCGGGATGGTCGCCGGCATGTCCCTCAGCAGGGCGCGGCAGGCGTCAAGTCCGCCCGCGGACGCCCCTATGCCGATGACGGGCAAGCTTGTTCGTGCAACACGATCCTGCATGGAGTTCTCCGAAAGTGCCCGAAGGTCTGGATCTACGACAAGGCCGAAGACCACAGAACGTTCCATCGGGGTGTTTCAGGAATGACGTTTCGACACTAGCAGGGTTTGCCGTGAACCGACAGGTCATCCGGCGGCGCCCTCGGGAACCGCTTTCGGATCGTGAACGCCAGCTGTCTTCCCCGATCCGCTGATCGTGCGGTCGGGCCAGGTCCCGGCGCCGATGGAACGCCCCGACCGGCCGCGCCTTCTATCCCTGTCACCTGAAAAGCTGCGGCCGGCATTCCAGACCATGACCGAACCGTGTCTCGTGAAACGCCTGTCCCGGCGGGAAGCGTGACCCGGCCGCGACAAGATCGGGCCGGACGGCAAGATCACGGATGCGGTCATCGATGTTGGGGGCTTTCCGGGCATGGGCGCGCAGCCTGTCCTGCAATGCGCCATCGACAAGGCGGTCGATCCCGTTGCCAGCCGGATAGTGACCGGGGCGCGTCTTGTACCTGTCCGGGCTTGCATGCGGCCCGTGAACCGTTGGCGCGCCTTTTCGCCCGCAAATCGAAAAAGGCCACCCGTTCATCCGGGTGGCCTTTTCCCTTGTCCGGGTTTCTTCGTCCGGGGCGTGCAAGAAGAAACCCGGTCGGGGGGGGGGGGGGGGGGGGGGCCGCCCCCCCCCCCCCCCCCCCCCGCCGTATCAGTAGGCGGCTTGGTATTCCTGCAGGCTCTGGATCTGCTCCGCCGTCGCATCGACATAAAGGCGCACATCGCCCCCGCCTTCGGTGGCCAGGATCGTCAGTTCGTCAAACCCGAGCGAGGCCTGTTTGACACCCATGCCAAGGAAACCGCCGAAATCGATGATCACATGGGTGATCGCGCCGGACTCGTCGAGGATCATGTCCGTCACGGTGCCGACATCCTTGTCGTTGACACCATAGACCGAGCTGCCCATGAGGTTTTCGGTCGAAAGCGCGCTGACATCGACCCGGTTGTAGCCGTCGCGTTGAAGATCGGGCGGCGTGAAGCCCATCCGCTGATCGCCCTGCGCCTCGTTGTGCCCCATGCCCGTGCGGTCATAGGCCGGCGAACCCTGAAGCAGATCCGCACCGGTGTTGACCACCACATACATCTGCGAGCTGTCGTCCGGATCCGATCCGAAGCTGACCTGATCCATCGTCACGGCAACGTCATGCTGGCCCATGCCCAGAAAGCCTCCGACACCGATGATGATGGCGCGGACCTGTCCGTCGGCAGACAGAACGACATCCTCAATCTGGCCGATATTGTCCATCTGATCAAGATCGGCGCGGTTCATCATGGTCATGCCGCGCATGCCGTCGTTACCCATCGTGGCTTGGCCGTCGGTGGTCCGGTCATCGGCGGCCATGTCGGTCTGCTGCATGTCCATGCGGCGCGCATAGACATCGCGGCCCATGAGTTCAGAGACGAACAGGTCGGACTGTTCCCGTCCGGCCAGAAACCCCGGCATCTGGTTGCCGGTCTGCGCGGTCGTGGTGTCTGTGGTCTGAGCCAGTGTCACTGCCGGAAAGCCAAGCGCGACAATCACGGCCGTCGTTGAAAGAAGCTTTTTCATCATTCTAACCTCAGCGGGCGAGGGGCAGGTCGACGGTCGACCGCTTGTTCACCCAACACCACAGCAACGTCGGACCGCCCCGTCCGTTCCCCTTCCCTCGCCGCAGTGGATGTGTTACTATAACGACCATTCGGAACTCGGACGCTCCTCCGCCCTCAAGGGTGTTGAGGTCCGTCAGGCAGAGGGCGGGCGGCCACAAGTTGGGCCGTGGGTCATTGGTCCACTGATCCGTACCTTGCCGTAGCGGCGGAGGCAGATTTCTCTGGGAACGACGTGTCCATCGGCGCGTTGAGAGGTGATGAGCCACGCTCTTTTTGCGTCGGAGATTTCAGGGGGGGAAGTAATCGCATGGATTGGGAACAGATCGCCGACAAGTGGGCCGTCATGACCCGGCGCCTTTGCAACGACAGGACGTTCGACCAGCTTCGGTCCGACCGCCCCGTCGATCAAGGCCGTAAGCTACCCGGCGCGGGACAGGTCCTGTCCCGGGCCGCATTGTCCCCCGGCCCCGGACAGACTGATACCGACATCAACCAGTCACAGCCCAGGTGACATCCGGGGAACGCGGTCGACCGCCGGCAACCGGCCTTCGCGCGGCAGTCCTCCATTGGCGTCGGGAAAGGTCGCGGCGGGACGCGGCCATGGGCGCCCGCGGCCTGTGGGAAGATGACGCACCGATCCGCGCCGACCTGTTCGGCACGGAGCGGCTTGAACACCATGCCATCTCGCTTGCCGGGGCACAGCCGGTCGCCCGCCGCGCCCGGCGGGTTCCCCCGCTTCATGCGCGGGTGCGCGACAATTCCGGCTTCCTGCTGTCGGCCTATCAGACCTGTTCGAAGGCCCTGCTTCGGGGTCAGCCGATCACCCCGGCGACGGAATGGCTTCTGGACAACTATCATCTGGTCGAACGCCAGCTGGAACAGATCACCCGCGATCTGCCACCCGGCTATTACCGCCAGCTACCAAAGCTCGCCAGCGGGCCTTTCGAGGGCTATCCTCGGGTCCTTGGCATGGCCTGGGCCTATGTCGCCCATACAGACAGCCTGCTGAGCGGTCCCGTCCTTGCCCGCTTCGTGCGCGCCTACCAGACCGTCGATCCCCTCACGATCGGCGAGCTTTGGGCCATCGCCATCACCCTGCGCATCGTTTTGATCGAAAACATGCGCAGGCTTGCCGCCCAGATCATCGCGGCGCAGGAGGTCAGAAAGGCGGCTGACGATCTGGTGGACCGGGCCCTGCGCCTGACCGATCCGGACGGGGGGATCCCGCCCGGCGATCCGCACGGCCGAGGGCTTTCCGATGCGCTGGCGAGGCTTTCCGATGGGCCGATCCCCTGTGTTCTGGCGGCACGGATCGCCCAGCGGCTTCGCGGCCATGACACGACGGAATCGCCGTTGCACAGCTGGCTCGAGACCCGGTTGCAGGCCGAGGGCCTGACCATCGAAGAGGTCGTGCAGACCGAACAGGGTCGGGAAGGCGCATCGAATGTCACCATGCGCAACATCGTCACCAGCATGCGGCGCATCGCCGAGATGGACTGGCCCGACTTCTTCGAAGAGGTCAGCCTTGTCGATGCGCGCCTGCGGGACGCATCGGATTTCGGCGCGATGGATTTCGCCTCGCGCAACCTGTACCGGACCGCGATCGAGGCACTCGGGCGCGGGGCGCCGATCACCGAGGTCGCCGTTGCAGAGGCCGCGCTCGACCTTGCCGCCAAAGGGACGACGGCCGCCACCCGCGACCCGGGCCATGCCCTGATCGGAGAGGGGCGAAGGGCGCTCGAGCGGCGCATCGGGTTCCGTGCGGGGCCGGTCCTGCAGGTGAAGCGGGCTGTCGGTCGGCTGGGCCTGCCGGGCTACCTTGCCGCATTGGGCCTTGCCACGCTGGCGATTCTGGGTCTGGCGTTGTGGCTTGCGGGGTTGCAGGGCTGGCTGCTTGTGGTCTTTGCCCTTGTCGGAGCCGTCCCGGCCTTCGAGGCGGGCAGCGCGATGGTCGCGCTGGCAGTCTCGCGTCTGGTGCCGCCGCGGCGCCTGCCGGGCATGGATCTGGCCCAAGGCATACCACCCGATCTGCGCTGCCTTGTCGCCGTGCCGGTGCTGCTCGAGTCGATTGCCGAACTGGATGCCTGCCTCGAGCGGCTCGAGGTTCATCACCTGTCAAGCACGGGCGGTGCGCTCTGTTACGCGCTTCTGGCCGACGGGCCGGATTGCGACACGCGGACAACCCCGCAAGATGACCTGCTTGTCGCCCATGCGCAGGCCGCGATCGCGCGGCTGAACGCGGCCTATCCGGCGCAGGACGGCGCGCCGCGGTTCCTGTTCCTGCACCGCGCCCGCCAGTGGAACCCCGCGATGGGCCGGTGGATGGGATGGGAGCGGAAGCGCGGCAAGCTTGCCGAATTGAACCGGCTTTTGCGTGGCGCGACCGATACCAGCTTTGTCGACCCCCCGCCCGTGCCGCAGGACGTGCGCTTTGTCATCACGCTTGACGCCGACACGCGGCTGATGCGCGACACGGTTCACCGGCTTGTCGGCAAGATGGCCCATCCGTTGAACGTGCCCCATGTCGATGCCACTGCCGGGCGGGTCACGCAGGGCCATGGCATCCTGCAGCCGCGTGTCACGCCGGCCCTGCCGGTCGGGGCGGGTGGATCGCCCTATCAGCGGATCCACGCCAGCCATGCCGGGATCGACGCCTATGCCGCGGCGATCTCGGACCTTTATCAGGATCTTTTTGCCGAAGGGTCGTTCACCGGCAAGGGCATCTATGATGTCGATGCCTTCGAGGCCGCTCTGGCCGGCCGGGTGCCCGAAAATACCATGCTCAGCCATGACCTGTTCGAGGGCAATCTTGCGCGCTGCGCGCTCGTCTCCGACATCGAGCTGGTCGAGGAATTTCCCGCCCGCCACGACATCGCCGCCCGGCGGCAGCACCGCTGGGTGCGGGGCGACTGGCAGCTTCTGCCATGGCTGACGGGCGCAGGGCGCAGGTCGATCCCGGCACTGGGGCGGTGGAAGATCCACGACAACCTGCGCCGGTCGCTGACGGCGATCATGACGCTGTTCGCCCTCGGCGCGGGCTGGCTGTTGCCGTTTCCGGCGGCGCTGGTCTGGACGGTGCTGGTTCTGGCCATGGTTGCGCTGCCCTATCTGATGCCGCTGCCTTTCGCACTGCTGCCCGGCCGGGCCGGGATCACGGCGCAAAGCCACTTTGCCGCCCTTGCCTCGGATACCCGCATCGCCTTTGCCCGGATCGGGCTCGAGCTGGCCTTTCTGCCCGATACCGCGCGGCGGATGGCGGATGCCATCCTGCGCACCCTATGGCGGCTGGCGGTGTCGCGCCGCAACCTGCTGGAATGGACGACCGCCGCGCGCCTGTCACAGCGCCGCCGCCCCGGCCCTCTGGGCCAGTTGCGCGATATGGGCGCGGGTGTGGTGCTTGGCCTGTCCGTCGGGGCGCTGGCGGTTGCCCTCAACCCGGCTGTCTGGCCGCTGGTCGCGCCCTTTGCGGCCCTGTGGCTGGCAAGCCCGGCTCTTGCCCACCTTGTCAGCCGGGCCCGTCCCGCCCACGCCACCGCGCGGCTGTCCGATCAGGGCCGGCGCGACCTGCGCCTGATTGCACGCCGCACATGGCGGTTCTTCGAGGCTTTCGTGACCGCCGCCGATCACGACCTGCCGCCCGACAACTTTCAGGAAACCCCGCAACCCGTGCTGGCGCGGCGCACCTCGCCCACCAATATCGGCCTCTACCTTCTGGCCACGACCGCCGCCCATGATCTGGGATGGATCGGCCGGGCCGAAGCGCTGGGGCGGCTGGAGCGGACGCTGGCCACGCTGCAGCGGATGCCGAAGTTCCGCGGGCATGTCTTCAACTGGCACGCCACCGACGACCTGCGCGTGCTTGACCCTCCCTATGTCTCAAGCGTGGACAGCGGCAATCTGGCGGGGCACCTGATCGCCGTGGCACAGGCCTGCGCCGAATGGCAGCGCCTGCCGCCCGACCCCGACGCCTGGCGCGCGGGGCTGGCCGATACGCTGCAACTGGCCCTGTCCTGCGGGGCGCAGGACAAGGGGCTTGCTACGGCCCTTTCGGATCTGGCGCAGGCCGCGTCTGACATGGCCTCGCTCGATCGGCTCCTGCAACTGGCGGACGCTGCCGTGGCGCAGGCCCGCACCATGCACCCCCCCGATGAAGAGGCAGTGTTCTGGACCGGTGCCGTCCGGGCCTGCCTCGACAGCCATGCCGCCGACCGCGACCAGGACCTGTCCCGGCGTCTTGCTGCCGCCGAACGGGGTGCGCGCGATTTCGCCATGGGCATGGATTTCGCCTTCCTCCTCGACAGCGACAAGAAGCTGTTGTCGATCGGCTTTCTGGTCACGACCAACCGCCTTGACCCCAGCTGCTATGACCTTCTGGCGTCCGAGGCGCGGCTGGCAAGTCTGTTCGCGATCGCGAAGGGCGATGTCGAGACGCGCCACTGGTTCCGCCTCGGGCGGGCGGCCACGCCCGTCGGGGGGGGATCGGCGCTGATCTCGTGGTCGGGCAGCATGTTCGAATACCTGATGCCGGCGCTGGTGATGCGCGCGCCCGAAGGATCGGTCCTTGCCGAAACCAACCGCCGCATCGTGGCGCGGCAGCAGGCGCATGCGGCGGCACTTGGCATGCCCTGGGGCATTTCGGAATCGGCCTACAACGCGCGCGATCTGGAACTGACCTATCAATATTCGAACTTTGGCGTGCCCGGCCTTGGCCTGAAACGTGGTCTGAGCGAGAATCGCGTGATCGCCCCCTATGCCACAGGGCTTGCCGCCATGATCGCCCCCGACGATGCGCTGCGCAATTTCGCGCGGCTGGCGGGGATCGGTGCAAACGGGCGCTACGGCTTTTACGAGGCGGTGGATTTTACCACCGCGCGCCTGCCTGTCGGACAGGACTTCGCCATCATCCGCAGCTTCATGGCCCATCATCAGGGCATGACGATCACCGCCATCGCCAATGTACTGCAGGACGGTCGCCTGCGCGCCCGCTTTCATGCAGAGCCTGCGATCATGGCGACCGAGCTTTTGCTGCAGGAGCGGGTGCCACGGGAAGTGTCGCTTGCCCACACCCAGGCCAAGGCGGTTCCGCTGGCCGCCACCGAACCCGATCACCGCCAGGAGGTGCGACAGTTCCAGTCGCCTGCAACCGCCCTGCCCACCGCGCATTTCCTGTCGAACGGGACATATGCGGTGACGCTGACCCCCACCGGCGCCGGGTTCAGCAGGTGGCGCGACCTTGCCGTCACGCGGTGGCGCGATGATCCGACCACCGCGCAGCACGGATCGTTCATCACCGCGCGGGACCGCGTCTCGGGTCTGGTCTGGGCCGCAACGGCACAGCCGGCCGGATCCGACGGTGCCCGCCACAGCGCCGCTTTCAGCGAACATCACGCGGCCTTCACGCACAAGGCATCCTCGCTGTCCACACGGACCGAGGTCGTCGTCTCGGCCGAGGATGATGCGGAGGGGCGTCGCGTCACGCTGACCAACACGGGGCGGCGCCCGCGCGAGATCGACCTGACATCCTGCGCCGAACTGGTCCTTGCCCCGCTGGCGGCCGATATCGCGCATCCGGCCTTCTCCAAGATGTTCGTGGTCACCGATTACCTGCCGGAACTTGGCGTTCTGATCGCCACCCGCCGCCGACGCGCGCCCGGCGATCCCGCGGTCTGGGCCGCCCATATCGCCGTGGTCGAAGGTGCGGAGGCCGCCCCCATCCAGTACGAGACCGACCGTGCCCGCTTTATCGCGCAGGCGGCGGTTGCGGGCAGCGACCTGTCGCAAAGGACGGGCACGGTTCTGGACCCGGTTTTCGCGATCCGCCGGTCGGTGATCGTTCCCGGCGGCGGTTCCGCGCGGGTGACGTTCTGGACGATGGTGGCCGAGGATCCCGACACTCTGCTTGACCTTGTTGACCGCCACCGCGACCCGTCGGCCTTTGGCCGGGCCGTGATATTGTCGTGGACCCAGGCACAGGTTCAGTTGCACCATCTTGGCATCACCCGTGCCGCCGCGGCCAATTTTCAGCGGCTGGGCGGCATGCTGATGCGGGCCGACGCGCGCCTTCGTGCGCCCGGTCCGGTCATTGCGGCCGGTGCCGCCCCGCAATCCGCGCTCTGGTCCTTGGGCATTTCGGGCGATCTGCCGATCCTGCTTCTGCGCATCGACGCCCCCGAGGATGCGCCCCGCCTGGCCGAGGTGCTGGCCGCTCATGAATATCTGGCGATGCGGCAGCTTGCCTTCGACCTGGTGATCCTGAACGACCGTGCCGCCACCTATGTCCAGGATCTGCAATCCGTGATCGAAACGGCGGTGCGCGCCGCCGGGGCCCGCCCGCAGCGCGTCCACCCCGAACACGGCAACGCCGGCGCGGCCCGGGGCAAGGTGCATGTCCTGCGCAGTGACCTGATCCCGCCCGGCGCGAAAGAGATGCTGTTGTCGGTGGCAAGCGTCGTCCTGCCGGCCCATCGCGGCGGCATCGCGGCGCAGATCGCAGCCCTTGCCACCGTTGCCCCCTCGGGCCCGCCGGTGGCCGACAGATCGGCCACGCCCGGTTTTCCCATGACGCCACCCGCGCAGACACCGTTCGACACGGCGCAGCTCGAGTTCTTCAACGGAACCGGCGGCTTTGCCGAGGACGGGCGGGAATATGTCGTCGTCCTCGACGAGGGCCGGTCCACCCCGGCACCCTGGATCAATGTCATCGCCAATCCCGGTTTCGGGTTTCAGGTCTCGGCCATGGGAAGCGGCCATGTCTGGGCGGAAAACAGCCGCGAGAACCAGTTGACGCCCTGGTCGAACGACCCCGTCACCGATCCCCCGGGCGAGGCGATCTGGCTGCGGGACGAGGATACCGGCGCGCTCTGGACGCCGACCGCCCTGCCGATCCGCGGTGGCGGGCGTCATGTCGCGCGGCACGGGTTCGGCTACAGCCGGTTCGAGAACAGGGCGCAGGGCATCGACAGCAGCCTGACCCAGTTCGTGCCGCTGGACGATCCGCTGCGCATCTCGCGCCTGACGCTGCACAACGTCTCGGGGCGGGTGCGGCACCTGTCGGTGACGGCCTATGCGGAATGGGTGCTGGGGGCGTCGCGCGGGGCGACCCTGCGCCATGTCGTGACCAGTCTGGACAGCGATACCGGGGCGATATTCGCGCGAAATCCCTATGCGACCGCCTTTGGCGGGCGCGTGGCCTTTGCCGATCTGGGCCCGCGAACCGACAGCCACAGCGGCGACAGGGCCGAGATTCTGGGCCTTGGCGGCAGCATGGCTGCGCCGGCGGGCATCGGCCCCGCCCCCCTGTCGGGCCGGACCGGCCCCGCGCGTGATCCCTGCGCCGCACTGCAGCGCCGCATCACGCTCGCCCCCGGGGAAAGCGTCGAGATGCTGGTCCTGCTGGGTCAGGCCGCGTCGGAAGAGGCCGCTCGCGCCCTGATCCTGCGCCATCGCGGCACCGATCCCGCCGACACGCTGGACGCCGTGAAACGCCACTGGGCCGATCTGCTGGGCGCGGTGCAGGTCACGACACCCGACCGCGCGGCCGACATCATGCTGAACGGCTGGCTTCTGTATCAGACCATCGCCTGCCGGATCACGGCACGGGCGGGGTTCTATCAGGCCAGCGGCGCCTACGGATTCCGCGACCAGTTGCAGGACAACATGGCGCTGGCCGTCATCCGACCCGAGATGACGCGGGCGCATCTGTTGCACGCAGCCTCGCGCCAGTTTCCGGAAGGCGACGTGCAGCATTGGTGGCTGCCCCATTCGGGGCAGGGCGTGCGGACGCGGATTTCCGATGACCGGGTCTGGCTCGGACATGCGACGGCACAGTATGTCGCCGTCACCGGCGATGCCGCCGTGCTTGACGAAGAGGTGCCCTACATCGAGGGGCCAGCACTTCCCCCCGGCGCGCATGACGAATTCTTCGTACCGACCCTGTCACCCCTGTCCGGCAACCTGTTCGACCATTGCGCCCGCGCGCTCGATCAGGCGATCGACCTGACCGGGGAAAACGGCCTGCCCTTGATCGGCACGGGCGACTGGAACGACGGGATGAATCGCGTGGGCGAAGCGGGGCGGGGCACCTCGGTCTGGCTGGGCTGGTTCCTGATCGCCACGCTTGACGCGATGGCCCCCCATGCCGACAGCCGCGACCCCGCCCGTGCCCGGCGCTGGCGGACCCATGCCGACAATCTGCGCCGCGCGATCGAGGATGCCGGATGGGATGGCGGGTGGTATCGGCGCGGCACCTATGACGATGGAACGGCGCTGGGATCGGCCGGGTCCGAGGAATGCCGGATCGACAGCATCGCGCAATCCTGGGCCGTCCTGTCGGGTGCGGGCGACCCTGCGCGCGCCAGAATGGCGATGGCCGCCATGACCCGGCACCTGATCCGCCCCGACCCCGGCCTTGCCCTCCTGTTCACCCCGCCTTTCGACAGCGCGCCGCAGGATCCGGGCTATATCAAGGGCTATCCGCCCGGCCTGCGCGAGAATGGCGGGCAATACAGCCATGCCGCGATGTGGGCGATGCTTGCCCATGCGAAACTGGGCGACGGCGATGCGGCCGGCGGGTTGTTCGCGCTCCTGAACCCGGTCAACCACGCGCGCACCCCGGCCGAGGTGACGCGCTACAAGGTCGAACCCTATGTCGTGGCGGCGGATGTCTATTCAACCCCCCCGCATGAGGGGCGCGGTGGCTGGACATGGTACACCGGATCGGCCGCATGGATGTACCGCGCCGGGATCGAGGGCCTTCTTGGCCTGACGCGGGAAGGCACCGACATCCTTCTGAACCCCTGTTTTCCGAAGGCCTGGCCCGAGATCGGCGCAAGGGTCAGGATCGCGGGTGACGACCTGTCGATCACCATCGCCAATCCCCACGGCTCGGGCCATGGCATCGTCGCGGCAAGGCTTGATGGCGTGGCACTGGTGCCCAGGGACGGACGGATACGGCTGCCCTTGTGCCGCACGCCACCCGCCGGTGGCCGGACGCTTGTGCTGACACTGGGTCGGCCGGACGAACCGGGCGCCGGGGCACCGGCCGGGCCGGAGGAGCGGCTGCCCACAGCCTGACCCCGGCGCAGGGGCCAGCCGGAACGTTTCCCGGTCCCGCGGGTTTCTTGTCTGACAGGCCATGCAGGGCACATCCTGTGACCCGGCTCCTGTCACCGAGGAGTTGTCCGACATGAGGAAAACAGTCACGTTTGCCATTCTGGCAGGCCTTTCCATGGCCACTACGGTCGGCGCCCAGACCGACGCCACGGCCTCGACCGACCTCAACCTGCGCGAAGGTCCCGGCCCGATGTATGCCGTGATCGCGGTCATTCCCGCCGACGGCATGGTCGGGGTCGAGGGATGCCTTGATGCCGCAAGCTGGTGCCGCGTCACCCATGAGGGCGTCGAGGGCTGGGCCTCGGGCGATTATCTGACCGCCATGGTCGAAGAGGCGCCTGCCCCGATCTACCTGCACCGCGAAGCAATCAATGTGGCGACCCTGACCTACGAGGATACGACCGATGGCTCGATCGCCGCAGGCGGTGCAGCCGGGATCCTCATGGGGGCCTTGATCGCCGGGCCGGTCGGCGCGGCCGTGGGCGCGATTGTCGGAGGCAGTGCCGGTGCCCTTGCCGATCCGGGTCCGCAGGTGACCGGCTATGTCCTGAGCAACCCCGTCGAGACGATCTACCTTGACGGCGAAGTCGTGGTCGGCGCGGGCATTCCCGACGGGGTGACACTGCTTCAGGTGCCCGAAACCGAATACACCTATGCCTATATCAACGGTGTTCCCGTGATCGTCGAACCGACGGCACGGCGGGTGATCCATATCGCCAGATAACCTGGCCGGATTGCCCGGGGACGGGGCCGGAACCCAAGGCCGGCCCCGTTTCCTTGCCCCCCGTCGCGGCCCCGTCACGGCCCCGAAGGGCCGGGCGCCGGACGCGGCGCAGAGCCGTTCCCGATGGCCAGGCTGCTTGTGGCAGCGCGGATGGCCGTGCCGGTTCTCGCCCTCCTTCTCGCCCCTCTCCTTGCGGCTCCCGCTTTCGCCGAAACCCGCGAAGACGCGGCGGACAGCGTCGCGCGGGGTGAATATGTCGCGCGGTCCGCGGGCTGCATGTGACGACCTGCATCTGTGGCTGCAGGACCAGACACCGGTCGATAGGCCGCCCGAACACGAAACCGACTTGCCCTTTCCCTTCAACCTGCGCACCGGAGTGATCGCGTGGAACCTGCTGTTCCTCGAAGACCGGGATCGTGTTGCGACCGAAGATCCGGTGGTCGAGCGTGGGGCCTGTCTGGTCGAGCATCCGGGCCATTGCGGCGAATGCCACACCCCGCGCGACGATTGCTTCGGCATGCAGGGCGGGCTCTATCTGGCGGGCGAGGTGATCGACGGCTGGCTTGCGCCGAACCTTACGCCCGATCCGTTGAGCGGGATCGGGTCATGGGCCGCTCAGGACCTGATCGACTATCTGCGCACAGGCGATGCGGCCAATATCGTTCAAGCCGCCGGGCCGATGGCCCGGTTCGTGCAGCACGGAACCAGCCATCTGCACGAGGACGACCTTGCTGCCATCGTGGCCTATCTGCGCACGCTCCGCGCGATCGACACCCGCATTCAGGACATTCCCCTTCTGCCGCCCGTTGCCGAGCGGATCGAGGCACGGCACAGCCATGGCCAGATCCGCGAAGAGATGGCCGTGGCCCTTGCCCGCATTGACCTGACCGAGGCGGAGAGCCTGTATCCTGACCATTGCGCGGCCTGTCACGGTGTCACGGGGCACAGGGCCAGCCCCAGGCCCATTATCCGCCGCTGGCCGGGAATGCCGCGCTACGCCGGGCGGACGCGGGCAACCTGTTGCAGGTCCTGCTGCATGGCGTGCCGGCCGGCAAGCTTCATGGTGTGCCCGCGATGCCGGGCCTTGCCGACAAGCTGACGGATCGGCAGATCGCGCTTCTGGCGAATTACACCCGCTCGACCTTCGGCAGCCGGCCGGACAGCGATCTGACCGGCGCCGACGTGGCGCTGATCCGCACCCCGGACGACGAGATGCCCGAAACCCTGCGCCTGTTGCAGACGCTGGCGTGGGTCGGGGTGGCTGCGGGCGTGCTGGTGGCGCTGACGGTCCTGATGATCTGGTGGCGGGTAGGGCGAGGCAGGCACAAACGACAGGAGGCCTGAGACGATGACCGCGACACCCTCCACCCCAAGCCGCCGGCAGTTGTTGCTTTCGATGATCGGCAAGGTCGCGGGGGCGGCTGCCATGTATCAGGCGATGACCAGCCTCGGGTTTGCGGCGGGCTTGGGCTATCGGGGCGAGGTTGCCCTGCAAGGCCCGCGACAGGGGCGCCGGGTCCTGATCACCGGCGCGGGCATGTGTCCGAGCTTCTGGCCAAGGCGCTCGATCAAGGCGCGCTGGATCAGGCCGTCACCCTCGAAGACCGGGAAAGGCCGCTCGAGGGGCTGCAGGGCTGGAATGTGCTGGACAGCCGCCATGCCTATCGTGCCACGGAGGCCACCGGCGGAGTGCGTGGCCGGGACATTCCGCCCGGCGGCGGGCTGATGCCGGACAAGGTGCCCTCACAGCCGGCCGGCCTTTCGGCGCTGCTGGACTCGGGGCTGTGGGGCCAGCTTTTCGGCTTCAACAGCTACAGTTTCGAACCGCCGATGTTCGAACCCGCAGGCGGTATGGACGCGATCACCGATGCCTTTGCCCGCGAGGTCGAGGATGTGATCCAGCTCAACGCCCGCGTCACGCGGATCGCGCAAGGTGCGGATGGCGTGACCGTCCCCCATGAGGATCGCGGGCGTGGCGGCACAATGCGCGAGGAAACCGCCGACTGGTGCATCTGCATCATCCTGCTGTCGGTTTTCGTGCAGATCGAGGTCGATTGCCCGGACGAGATACGCAAGGCGATCGCGGCGGTGCCCCATGCCGCGGCCTTCAAGGCGGCGCTGGAATTCCGGCGCTGCTTCCGGGAACAGGACGACGGCATCCTTGGCGGTGTCAGCTATACCGACCTGCCGCTGGTCCAGATCGCCTATCCCAACTATGGTTTTCTGTCCGACGGCCCGGCGGTGCTGCAGGCCGCCTATGACACGGCCACGGGCGGGCGCAACCGCCCCTCGTTCGATCCGTGGGACGACAGGGGGGAACGGTATGGACGTTCTGCCGATTATGCCTTCAACGACGATGATCATCACTGGTATGGCAGCGGCCGGATGTCTGGCGGGGGCCACCGCGAAGCCCCCTCGCTTACTGACGACAAGGATGATGGGCCGGGCCTTGCGGGCACGATCCGCCAGACGGCCTCGTCCATGGGTGAGGCCGTGTCCGATACGGCGTCCGACCTGATGGACCGGCTGTCGCACGGCCTCGGGAACCTGTCGGACGATGCGAGGGACCGGGTGATCGCCGCACGGCGCGCGGCACATGAGGCGCGCCAGTCGTCGCAGGCGATGATCGACCGGGGGACACAAGGTGCCGCCGGTTTCTTCGAGGAACAGCCCCTTGTCGTGGGGGCGCTGGCCATGGCGCTTGGCGCCGCGCTTGGCGGGGCGCTGCCGCACAGCCGGATCGAGGACAGGACCATGGGCGAGAGCAGCGACCGGCTGTTCGCCAAGGCGCAGACCCTGCTGCAGGAAGAGCGCGAGAAGGCCGAACGGATGATGAAGACGTCTGCCGCGGATCTGAAGGACGAGGTGCGCGACATCGGCGATGACATCGCCGAACTGGTGCCCGAAGGCAAAACCGCCGGCGAGGCGATTGTCGACCGCGCGGCAGCCTCGGCAAGCCGCATCGTCGAGAACGCGACCGGCGGATCAGACGATCACAAGCGCGGCCAGACGCAGAGCTGACACAACAGACGGCGGGCCTTCGGGCCCGCCCGCGCCTTGGCCTGGCGCCACCGGCCGCGAGAGGACGTCTTCATGGTCTGACCACGCGCGCGAGAAACCCCGCCCCCGGCAGTGCCGGAACAAGGCGGGGCGGATCGCGTCACGACAATGGCCTGTCAAAACATGGAAAGGGCCATCACCACGGGCTTCATCTGGATCATCATCATCGGCTGTCTCGCCGGTATCATCGCACGGCTTGTCATGCCGGGCGATCATGGGCCCCGGGCCTTGTCCTGACCACGTTTCTGGGCATCCTCGGCGCGGTTGTCGCGACGGTCCTGAGGCAGATGCCGGGATGGTATTCCCCGGGTCAGGGCGCGGGCATCGTCGGCGCCGCCAACGGCGCGATCATCGTGCTTGCCGTCCGGGGGGCGATGCAGAAGCGCACCTGAACCGGCGGGCGGGATGCGTCAGACTTCCGGGGCAGACGGGTCGGGGACCACGCCCTCGACCCTGTCGACCTTTGTCTCGTCCCATTTGGGATCATCGCGCTTGATGCGCCGCGACACCAGATAGCTGAGCGGCCATGTCGCAATGAATCCGATCGCCGCAGCCCCGCCGATCGCCGTCCATGAATACCATCCAAGGGCCATGACCACGACGACAAGGCTGCCGGTCACGACAGAGCCTACGATGAGGGTCAGATAAATGCTCAGGCGATCCATGTCGGTTCCTTTCCTGGTTTATCGGGTAACGCCCGGGCCGGTCGAAAGGTTCCCTGCCACGGGACGATACCCGTCTTTCCGGCAGAGGCGCCATTCCGGCGCGCGCTTCCCCTTTTCAGGGTAGGCCCCGCCCGCAAGCCGCCGCCGGGTCGCCTATCCGGCCGCGTTCAGCCGCTTGAAGAAGGCGGTCGCCACGATCAGTGTGGGCGTCGCCACAAGCGCACCGGCCGGGCCCCATAGCCATGCGCCAAAGGCGATGGCGACAAAGATTGCCACGGTCGGCATGCGGATCCGCACCCCGATGATCATCGGCGTGGCGAACTGCCCCTCGATCGTGTTCAGCGCCACCAGAACCGCCAGAAGGTAAAACACCGTCAGCGGATCGCCGAAGGTGACAAAGCCTACACCGATGGTGATCAGGGCCATGATCGCGGCCCCGATGAAGGGCATGAAGTTCAACAGGCCCGCAAGTGCGCCCCACAGCGCGGCGTTCGGCACCCCGAACAGGTAGAACGCCCCCGCCACACAGAACCCCAGCACGACATTGATCAGCGTGATCGTCAGCAGAAACCGCCCCACATCGCTTTGCACATCCGTCATCGCCCGCGCCAGCGCGCGCCGTGCCGCAAACCCCGCACCGACCGCCATCAGCCTGCGCCCCAGCATCGCCCGGTCGCGCAGAAGGAAGAACGTCAGAACCGCCCAGTAGACGGCACCGGCCACGAGCCCCGGCGCGCCGATCAA
>JAFIEN010000024.1 GCA_020832515.1 Rubellimicrobium sp.
GCAAGGGCATGTGGATGGGCGGGGTGCCGCCCTATGGGTACCGGGTCGAGAACCGGAAGTTGCTGGTCGATGAAGACACCGCTGCGCATGTGCGCTGGATCTTCGCCCGCTTCATCGAGATCGGCTCTTGCACGCTGCTGGCCCGCGAGGTGGGCGCTCGGGGCCTCGGCACGCCGCGTGGCAACCGGATCGACAAAAAGTACCTCTACCGAATGCTGTCAAACCGCGCCTACCTCGGCGAGGCGGTGCACAAGGGAGACAGCTATCCCGGCGAACACGATGCCATCATCGACCGCGAGACATGGGATAGCGTCCACGCCATCTTGCAGGAAAGCCCCCGTAAGCGCGCCGCCCGGACTCGCGCCGACACGCCCGCGCTGCTGAAGGGGCTGTTGTTCGGACCCGATGGCGCCGCGTTTTCACCGACGCATACTCGGAAGGGCGGTAAGCTCTACCGCTACTACGTGAGCCAGACGGTGCTTAAGCATGGTGCTGGATCCTGCCCAGTGGGTCGTGTCCCCGCAGGCGAGATTGAGGCTGCTGTCATTGACCAGTTGCGCGCCGTGTTCCGCCAACCTGAGATCGTGGCGGGGACGTGGAAGGCAGCGCGCGCGCAGGATGGTGAAGTTACCGAGGCCGATGCGCGCAAAGCCCTGCAGCAGCTTGACTCGCTGTGGGATGAGCTTTTCCCCGCCGAGCAGGCGCGGATCGTGGCGCTGCTGGTGGAGCGCTTGGACATTGGCATCGACGGTTTGCGGGTCCGCATGCGTGTCGATGGGTTGGACGCGGTCGCACGTGAAATGACTTGCGGCGGTTTGGGGCAAGCGGCATGACACGCGCAAAGCCAATCCCCGAAACCATCACCGTTCATGTCCCGTTTCGCGTTGTGAAGCGCGGCGGGCGCAAGGAGATGCAGCTTCCCCATGGCGTCCGGCCAGACCGGAGGACGGACAACACGCTGGTCAAGGCACTGGCCCGCGCGTTCCGCTGGAAACGCATGATGGACTCAGGCCAGTTCGCCACCATCGCCGAACTGGCCGAGCGGGACGGGATCGCGCCCTCCTACATGACCCGCGTTTTGCGGCTCACGCTGCTTGCGCCGGACATCGTCGAGGCGATCTTGGACGGCAGGCAGGAAACGGAAGTGACGTTGGCACGGGTGCTGGAGGGGTTTCAAGTGGAGTGGAGCAGCCAGCGGCAGAATCGTCGCTGATCCATCTTAACAGCCCCAAAGCGGGCTGCTATTTCGCTGATCGGACACAGAGCCGCGCCTTCGAAGCGGTCACCGTGCATCGCGCACCGATTTTGGAGAGAGCTCATCTGAATGCGTGCGCTGCCTGCCCTGCGTTCACGCCGGAGCCTGCGCTGTTGCTAAGGAACGGTTTACTCAGTCAAAGGATGTGGTAGGTCTTGAAGAGATCGCCGAAAGCAGAACGCAGGCTCCAACGGACTATGATGCCGTGTTTGGCAACTAACGAGAAAGCTAAATTATGAACGAAAAAAGCACTTCTGTAGTCAATATTGCATCACGCGAAGCGGTCCTAAAGCGCAAGTTACGTCGGCACTTGCGCGCAATCGGCTTTTCCAAATCGAGAAACGGCGAACTGCAGATCGAGGGTGAAGGGAAAGAAATTGTGCGCGCTCTTCACCGTTTTCAGCGAGAGGACCGCATCAAGGAGAACAAGGACTTCTTGGCAACAAGAGCGCCCAGATTATTTCATCATTTCGCAAGCGGCAAAAACATCGATCTGTCGAAGATATCTCCCGTCATCGAACGCATATCATCAGGAACGCAGCATGGCGACTTGTTCCGGCTGGCCTCCCTGACCTGGTCTGTTCCGGTATCGAACGGCTTTGGCCGGCGGCTGCGCTATCTTGTGTGGGACGAGAATAATGGGAGGCTGATAGGATTGATCGCCATAGGTGATCCCGTCTTTAATCTCGCTGCACGCGATCGTTTGATCGGCTGGTCGTCCAAGGATCGCAGCGCCCGTCTTGTCAACATCATGGACGCCTACGTGCTCGGCGCCGTACCCCCTTACAATCAGTTGCTCGGCGGTAAGCTGGTCGCGTGCCTCCTGCGAAGCCGCGAACTATATGAAGACTTCGGGTCTGCCTATGGCAATACGACCGGCATCATATCCGGCGAAGGAAAGAAAGCGCGCCTACTGGCCGTCACGACATCATCCTCAATGGGGCGCTCATCCGTCTATAACCGCCTGAAGCTGGACGGTGTCCAGTACATGGAGTCGATTGGCTTCACCGGGGGGTGGGGACATTTTCACATCCCGGACCGCCTCTTTGTCGAGTTGCGTGATTACCTAAGAGACATTGATCACAGCTATGCTGATCAGCACCGGTTCGGCCAAGGTCCAAACTGGCGTCTGCGGACAACAAGGGCAGCGCTTGCCGCATTAGGATTCAAAGAAGACATGCTCCGCCACGGTATCAAGCGCGAAGTATTCATCAGCCGGCTTGCGGCAAATGCAGACGAAATCCTGAGGTCCGGAAAAGGGACGCCCGATACGGCCTCGCTCTTGTCGATCAAAGAGATCGCAGGACTTGCAACCCAAAGGTGGATGCAGCCGCGGGCAAAAAGGCGGCCTGAGTATCGCGACTGGACCGTTGATGACTTGATGGGGCTTTTCGGAAGCCAAAGCCGCCAGATGCAATCCCGCCTTGCGCAACAAGGTTCGCATGGGAATTCCTCCGCAGCGATGTGATCCGATATGAGCGTTGCTCTCTATACATGGCAGGAACGAATGGAGGGCCATTTTGCGGACCTCAAGGCGCGTCGTGACCGATCCGGCCTTCCGATCTTTGCACTGGAGCACGGACTTTCGGATGAGAGCATAGCAGAGATCGCTGCGCAGTTGCGTCAGCGTCTCATCCGCGGAGAAAGGCTCGCGCCGCACTGGCTACTCTGGACCATCTATGCCGCCGAGAGAGGCTACACATACGAAGGTGGCGAATACTGGCAATCCTTCGAGGAAGCGACGCCAGGTTGGGATTCCCGCGATCGCTACAGAGTCTCCAACTGGTTTCGGAAGTTCCAGGAATCATACAACGGCGTCGTGCCGTCCGGACCATGGGCCGGACACTTCAGTATCATTGCCTGGCCAATCACACATGCTGTTCTGCCGCGCTTTCTCCAATGGCAGTTTGCTCGGACACTCTATGATTTGCGCTACCGGCTGGCCCGACTGAATGACGTAGACCCCGCAACAATCGGCCGCCTCATTGCGTCCAACGTCTATAATGCCTCAACGCGGCTAGAGCAGTTCCTCCAGCAGGAAGAACTGGTCGGGCGCCTCGTCCTTGCACTTCTGCATCAAGATCAGATTGAAGGCGAAGAACCGCTTCTCCCTGCAACGCTGGACCGCATCGTCAGCGACCTTGAACAGGTTCGCGATGCAAGAGCTTGGATCAAGGAGGCCAGCCGTGTCGTCTCGGACCGCTTCAAAGGCCTCGGCCGCTGGACCGGCTCTCGGCAGCCCGTTGCGTCAGGCGGAACTACAGGCCGTTCCTCATTTGAAGTGCATCCCGATATCCGCCCCGATCTGCGGCTACACTACAAGGGTCAAGGAAGCTGGGATCTTCAGATCGATATCCCGAGCTTCAAGGATGTTGCGACGCTCAACCCAGAGGTACGTCAGTTTCTCAAGCAGACTCGCTGCGCCGTTAACGGAAGCACAGGGAAAAAGCCGCCCGGATGGCTTCTTTCCGGGCGTCGTCAGGCCGTTCTTCGCGACTGGCCTGACCCGGATCGGCCGATGGTCGCCTTCGAGGCGAAGAACGGCACTGTCGATCATCTACTCAGCAGCGAATGCCGAATGAGCCCGGGGCCGGTCTGGCTCTTTCGTATTGGCAAGGACGGCC
The DNA here is from genome assembly GCA_020832515.1 of Rubellimicrobium sp. Lineage (GTDB taxonomy): Bacteria > Pseudomonadota > Alphaproteobacteria > Rhodobacterales > Rhodobacteraceae > JAFIEN01. Next base: position 3,880 of record JAFIEN010000024.1, read on the forward strand.
TAGCCCGGGAGATTGCAGGCCGCACCGTACGGCCCGGCCAAGACTACGTTATCGCATCCAAAGAGCCTCTGGACGATCAACTCGATCTTCATCAGTCTTGCATAGTCAACTGCGCCGACATCCATGCCATTCACCTGCGCATTCCGGTGGCCATTCCGGAAACAATGGCGCAGCAACTCAAGGCATGGAAACTTGAGATTGCGCGAACCATCCGCGTTTGGCCTGCCGGGCTTCCCGGTCGAAGCTGGGACGGAGAGGGCCGTGGTGAGTGGCTGACGACAGAGAAGCCGTGCCTAGGCATCGCTCCTGATCACAAGGTTGAAGTGTTCCAGATCAGTCTCGACGGCAGTGAGGCGCAAACAGTCCGTGCCGGAGAGCCCGGTGAGCCGACATTCATCCAGCTTCCGGAACTGACGGCTGGCAGACACCTGCTAAGGGTTAGAGCTCAAACCCAGAACAAGGACGTAGCGGGGCTCGCTTCGCACGAGGGGTATCTCGAACTCCGAGTCCGTGAACCCGAGCCCTGGGTTTCCGGTACTTCTCTTCACGCTGGCCTGATCGTGACGCGCAGCCCTCACGACGCAACGCTGGATACGTTCTGGCAGAGCGAGTTTGATCTCTTGGTTGCAGGTCCGGAGGGCCGACAAGTCACACCTTTCGTAGCGCTGCATAACGCCGCTGAAGAAGAGATATTCTCGCGGCAGGTGTGTGGCGCTCTTAATGTGCCCGTTACGCCGGATGCCTGGAAGAAGCGCTTTAACGACTTTCTCCAGCGCGAAAAGTGTGAATGGCGCTATTTGGAAGCGGCATCCGGCATTCTCACACTCGATGGCGGCGAGCTTGGGCGCTATGAAGTTCGTTTTGAACACGAGGTAAAACCCGTTCGTTGGGTTCTGCGCCATCAGAGCGACGGGGTGTTCATCCGCCTTGTTGATGAAACGAGCCAGGAAGGGACAGCGCCTGTCTGCCAGTTCTTTGGAATGGAGCGTCCGCGGGATATGCAGTCCATCGATCCCGAAAAGGCATTACGAGGCTTCAAAGTAGAGCCGCCCGGCGGCTTGTTCACCGCAAAGATCGGAAAATCGCGTGACTACGTCGCGGTCAGTACCGGCTTATCGGATTCGCACCTTGCCGGCCTCGGCGTCCGTCCCAATCATGGGCATGTCTCAGGCGACCCTAAAGCCATCATCAACTTGCTACGTATCCTCAGATACTGGAGCAGCGCCCGTGTCGCAGGCGATCTTGGCAGCTTTCACCGGTGGCAGGTGATAAACACATTGATGCAAGGGATCGTCGGCATTGTCGCCGGTTGGGATTGGGCGCGTGCAGAAGCCCAGATCATAGGGGCGAGCGATCCTGGCGACGCCCTCTCACGACTTCAGTCTCTCGTGAATCACAAGAGCGGTTTTGCGAGCGTCGTTGTCCGTGATGCCGGCAGTATGACAGGAGGCCGGAAACAACTGATCGCTTGGTTTACCGATCTTGCAAAGCGCTATCGCATCGCGTCCGACGCACACCTCTGTCAGTTCGCGCTGGAGTTCGCCAGTTGTCCACACGCCCTGCCGACGCTCTATCTGGAGGGCCTAGAAGACTACATCAGGCGCGCCAAAGCGAGCCAGACCCTTGTTCGGGCGGCAAGGCTGGCGATCCTCTGCTATAGCTGTGCGGATGGCAGGGCAGCGAGACTTCTTCCGGAGGCGGATTTATGATCTCAGTTGTCGCTCCCGAAGACATCGTGCGGTACTGCCGGTCGCTCCTTTATTTGCAGGCCGCGGGTCAAGGTATCGATGACATCTTCCTGTCCGCCATGCTCAGATGGGCGGCTGGGGCACTATGCCCTTGTTCGCGCGCCGTGTTGCGCGCCGCACTTGTCGAGAGCCTGGGCCATCTCGATCAAGAGCCAGCAACGTTGCCCGCACGCCTCGAAAGCCTGATCGACGATCTGCTCGTGGCCGGCGACTTGCTGGAACTATCCGAAGTGACGACCGGAGATACAGAAGCGAGGGGAACATGGGTCTTTGCAGCGCCACCCGCATTCGTGGAGCGCAAGAGCGGCAGCATCTTTCTGACCGGAATCGTTCCTGACCAGGATGGGTGGCTGCCCGAGAACATCCGTGACCGTATTGTCATCTCGAACAACACACGTTCCATCAAACCGAAGGCCGGGGAAGACCTTGCCGCGCAGCTTGTTAGCGAAGGTCTTAGCAAATTACCCGAGACAACGTGGCTCAAGGCGCCCAAGACCGTCGCGCCAACTGAAGCCCTTTCCAAAGCGAGACAGCGCCTTGCCAGCGAGCAGCAATGCGCCCCAGTGCAAGGTCTTGAGATCATCGACCCTGACACCAAGCCGACCTACTACAAAGGGCGCTGGACTACTCCGAAGGATCACACCGGCCTGTTTGTTGCGCGGCGTCCGCAGGAATTCGGCGCAGCTTTGTGGTGTATGGCTGAAATTCATTCCGGGTCGCTCAAGCGTATCGTTGACCTGCCATTCCGGGGCTATCGCTGGCGCGGGTGCGATGCGGCATGGCATCTGCAAATGGCCATAGATCGTGAGCGCGACGCGCCGCAGCGATACAGCCTCGATCCTGGCGACGATGGCACATGCCGCCTGAGTTTCTATTCTCCGCTTCCCCTGTGGGCGGAGCGCCGGCTCATGATTCTCGGCACAAAATGCCAGGGGACGAGGAGCCTTTTTGCTTATAAAATTCCGGCCGATGAGGCCGCGCAAGAAGAGGAATTCTTGAAAGAGAACCTCTGGCTTGCCCCAGTTGAAGTCAATTCTGAGATGAGGAATGCGTGATGCAAACAATCAAACAAACCATTGAGAACCTGCACGCCTCGCTCAAGGATTACATCGAGGCGACCTACCATATTAGCGCGCCCTCGCTTATCGCGCAGCGGCAGTCTCTCTTAGACAAGGACGGCGTTATTCACCGCGTGCCGTTTCTTGAATCGACCCCCAAGTATCAATCGGGAGAAACCTTTGCGTCGATGTCGGACCTGCCAAGCGCGGCACTGGAACTGCTTGGCCGCTTGAGCACGCCTGAGGGAGACCTTCCGCGCCTTGTTTATGACCCTCCCTACATGCACCAAAGCGAGTCAATGAAGAACTGCCTTATCGACGGCAAGAACCTCGTCATCATGACCGGAACGGGTTCCGGTAAGACGGAGTCCTTCCTTCTGCCGATCCTCGGCAAGTTCGCAAGGGAAGCCCACGCGCATCCGCAGGCTTTCGCAGATCAGCCGGCCATGCGGGCTCTCATCATGTATCCGATGAACGCTCTCGTGAACGACCAACTCGGCCGCTTGCGGGCGATGCTGGGCGATCCGAGACTGGTTGAGACCTTCAAGAGGTGGTGCGGACGGCCGCCGCGATTTGCCCGGTATACAAGCCGGACGCCCTATGCGGGCGTTCGCACGGCGAAAAAGGATGGCCAGAGGCTCAAATCCTTCGGCGACTTTTATGTTGATGTGCTTCAGAACGCAGCAAGTTCTGACCCCGAGAAGAGCAAGGAGGCAGGCGCACTTCTCTCTGCCCTCAGGGAAAGAGGAAAATGGCCTGCGAAACCCGACCTTGAGGCCTGGTTCGGCCCGAAGGGTGGCCGATGGGAAAGCAAGGGCACGTTTGTCAGGGCCGTCACTCTGCCAGACGACTCCGAGCTTCTGACGCGCCACGAAGTGCAGAGCGCGCCGCCTGACCTGCTGGTCACAAACTACTCGATGCTGGAATACATGCTCATGCGGCCGATTGAACGGCCGATCTTCGACAAAACGAGAGAGTGGCTTCAAAAGAACCCCGACGAAACCTTCCTCGTCGTCCTCGATGAAGCGCACCTCTATCGCGGCGCTGCGGGCGCCGAGGTCGGGCTCTTGCTGCGAAGGCTTCGAGACCGGCTCGGAATACCCGAAGAGCGTCTTCAGGTTATTTGCGCGACAGCGAGCTTTGATGATCCGACCTACGCCCTCGAATTCGGTGCTCAGCTTTCTGGCGTCCCTGCCAGCACCTTTGTCGCCGTTCAAGGCACGCTCGATCTCAAATCAGTTCAGGACGCCGGAACAGATGCCGATGCCACTGCTCTATCGGCCATAGACCTTCGGGCCTTCTATGAGGCCGAGACTGACGAGGCGCGCCTAGAAACCGTTGCATCGCTTCTTGCATATCGCGGAATCGATGCTGCCGGACCGGCAGAAAAGGACCTGTACCAGGCCCTCCATGACTTCGGTCCTATGGGGCGTCTCATCAACGCAACCATGAAAGAGGCCATCCCGATAGCTGAACTCGGCGCGCTCGTTTTCCCGAAAGGCGTACCGGCGGACGTGGCTGACCAGGCCGTCACCGTCCTTATGGCCCTTGGCAGCGTCGCAAGACCATCGCCGGGGCTTCCTGGGCTCTTGCCATGCCGGGTTCATAATTTCTTTCGTGGATTACCGGGTCTCTGGGTCTGTATGGACCCCGAATGCAGCGAACTCACAGCAGAAGAGCGCGGCGGTATCTGCGGGAAAATGTACTCGCAGCCCATGGATGCGTGTGGCTGCGGCGCGCGCGTTCTCGAACTCTTCACTTGCCGAAATTGCGGCACGGCGTATGGGCGCGCCTATACAGACGACATCGACGAGCCGCACGATCTCTGGGCAGATCCTGGAGAGCAGCTTCGGATGGCAAGCGGAGAGAGCGCGCCGCTTGAGCCCATAGATCTGCTTCTTGAAGAACCCGCTCACGACGACGTCGCAGAGCCGGCAGACTATGACCTCGAAACAGGGCAGATTAACCCGAACACGATTGGGCCGCGCACCAGAACAGTGTATATCCGGCAAGGGCGACTGGCCGACACGACCGATGATGACGATGAAGGCGTAAGCACCCCGGAAGCGCGGGGAAAGTTTGTTCCGTGCGCCGTGTGTGGAAAGACAGCCCGGTTCGGACGAAGCTACGTTCAGGACCACCAGACCAAGGGCGATCAGCCGTTCCAGGCATTGCTCACCCGACAAATACAGATTCAGCCGCCTGGGCCACAAGAGGCCACACGCTTCGCACCGCTGCGCGGCCGCAAGGTGCTCGCATTCAGCGACTCCCGGCAAGTTGCGGCCCGACTAGCTCCCAACATCCAGATGTACTCCGAACGGGACTCGCTCCGACCGCTGATCATCAGCGGGTTCAAATGGCTACAGGAACAGGACGCCCTGCGGCCACATCTGGGGCTTGACGATCTATACCTTGGCGTACTCATCGCATCGCAAAGACTCAATGTTCGCCTTCGTCCAGAATTGCACGCTCACGAGAGCTTTGAGGCCGCAGACATTGTCGAGACGGCGATCAAAGATGGAGACCTTGACGATCCGACAGTTCTTCTGGCACTCCTTCTTGATCTACGGGCGCACCGCCCGCCCGAGGCGCTTCTCGGAACCATGCTGACAACGCTCTCAGACCGTTTCTACGGGATGGAAGCACTAGCGCTTGCAACACTTCGCGAGAAGGACCGTCATCGCAAGAAGGTCATTGGTCTGCCGCCCATACCCGGCCTCGCGGAGACGGACGAGACTAAGCTTGCCCTGGCGCGGTTCTGGCTTCGCTGCTGGAATGGTTTCTGGCTCGCACAAATGCCAGGAATTTGGGTCGACCGGCCCGCTTCAGACGGTTATCGCGTAAGATCGCGCAAGGCGCAGGCCAAGATAGATGCCATCAATGCAGTGATCCCTGACAAGGCCGCGCGGAAACTCTTCTGGGAGCAATGGCATCCCGAACTCGTCTCGACCTTCACGAACTCCAAGGAAGGCGGTAACAGGTATCTCAACGGAAGCGAACTGTCGCTCCAGTTTGAGGGCCATTGGGTACATTGCACGAGTTGCAAATCTGTCCATAGGCCAATACCTGGACATAATTGCTGCCTTGACTGCGGCAGCCTCTCCGTCGGCACGCTCGATCCGGATAGCGATCCCGTATTCCTCGCCCGGAAAGGCTTTTACCGCAAACCTGTCACCGAGGCCCTCCAAGACCCGCCGCGGCAGCCGATGGCACTTATTGCGGCAGAGCACACGGCGCAGTTGAACGCGCCGCAGAACGAGGATGTTTTCTCCAAAGCCGAGGAGCATGAACTGCTGTTCCAGGATATTGCCCTCGTCGGCAGCAGCCTCAGGTCTCGCTCTACAGCGATCGATATCCTCTCCAGCACCACGACTATGGAGGTTGGTATCGATCTCGGTGCTCTAACGGGTGTAGCACTGAGGAACATGCCGCCCGGCCGCGCAAACTATCAACAACGTGCGGGACGGGCCGGCCGCCGCGGCAACGCCGTTGCCACCGTGCTGGCTTTCGGAAGCGCGGACAGCCACGACGAGCACTATTTCTCACGGCCGGATGAAATGATCCGGGGCAAGGTTATCGACCCGAAGCTCACGCTGGATAACCCGGAGATCGCGCGGCGGCATATCCGCGCCTATCTGCTTCAGGGTTATCATCAGGACCGGCTGCCGACGATTGATCCGGACCAGCCGCACGACCTGTTCTCGGTTCTAGGGAGCGTCTCGGCTTTCCGCAAGCCAGAGTCCGTCCTGAACCGCGATGATTTCGCGTCATGGCTCACAGAGAATGAGGAGGCGCTCCGCACGCGAATTGCCTCCTGGCTGCCGACTGAACTCTCGGATCCAGACCGGACCGAACTGCTCGAAGAATTCGTGACGGACTGCTTGAAAGCCGTCGATGATGCAATCTCCTCAGATGTCACAAACGATGACGAGGAAAACGGCGAGGATGATGGTGGGGATGAGGAAGCCCCGGAGGAAGGAGAAGAGCGCCCGCAGCAGGCCTCTCAGCCCAACAAGCTCCTCGACCGCCTCCTTTACTGCGGGAAGCTGCCCCGTTATGCGTTCCCCACGGACGTCGCGACCTTCCATGTCTTTGACCGCGACCGCTCCACACCATTCCGGCACATCATGAAGTTTGCGCCTTCGCAGGGTCTGCCGATTGCGCTCTCGCAATACGCCCCGGGAAAGCAGGTGTGGATTGCAGGGAAGTGCTACACCTCCGGCGCGATCTATTCGGTCATGAAGAATGATCTCTTCGAGGCTTGGCAAGCGCGCAAACTCTACATGCAGTGCTCTGAGTGCGGGTACGCCAAGACATACGAGCAGGGAGAGGTTGTTCGGAGCGATAGGTTAGACTGCGAAGCCTGCGGTGAGCCCGGCAGCTTCGGACCGGCACGATATTGGCTGCGGCCACCCGGTTTCGCGCATCCCGTCTTTGAAGAGGAGGTCACGTCACCAGACGAGATTCCAGAGACAAGCTACGCGACGCGCGCCAAACTCACGATGGGTACGCCGGGCGATACCGCCGGTTGGGTTCACGCCAATGACCGTGTCCGTGGCCTGAGCACGCGCGAGCACCTTCTGGTATCGAACACCGGCCCGCAGGATGAAGGCTACACCTATTGCGTCAAGTGTGGGCGGATCGAAGCAAGCACAACACCTAACCCCAGTCTTGCAGGCCCGCACCGCAAACCCTTCCCGGAGAAGGACGACAAAGTGATGTGCGACGGCATCGGCCCGACCCGCCATCTGGTCCTCGGTACAGACTTCATTACCGATATCGGTCTCTTCTCAATGCGTGTTGAAAAACCAATCGAACTCCGGCCGGCCCATTACTCCACGCATGTCGCGCTCAGGACCGTCAGCGAGGCGCTGGCCAAGGCTGCCTGTCAATTGCTTGAGATCGAGCCCGGCGAACTGATGGCCGAGTTTCGTCCTGCACTGACGACCAGAGGAAAGTCCGGAAAGGAAGTTGAGATTTTCCTTTACGACACGCTACCGGGCGGTGCCGGCTTTTCCAGCCAGATCGCAGGGCGCGGGCTTGAACTGTTCCAGAAGGCGCTGTCCATCCTTAAGAACTGCCCTGAGAACTGCGACGGTTCGTGCTACCGATGCCTTCGGAGTTTCAAGAACAAGCTCGAACACAGGCTTCTCGACCGCCATGTTGGGGTAGAGCTTCTTGAGTATCTATTGTCCGGCCAACACCCCGGCTTTAATGAGCAGCGTCTCACGGACTCCACTGCGCTCCTTCTGAACGATCTCAGGAGGCGCTGCGATGACACCATATCCTTCGAGGCTGGAGCGACCGTTACCTACGGCACGGGTAAGAGCATCGACGTTCCTATCCTTGCCGAATCGGGTGGAAAGTCGTTCGTGATAGCCTTGTCAGGACCTCTTACGAGCGGCCACCCAGCTGACGCCAACATTGCCGACCTTAGGGACAACAGCACAGCGTACCGCGTCATTGTCGAAAACGAACTTGAAGTTCGTGGCAATCTGCCCTCGGTCAGCCGCAAAGTCCTTCAGCAGATTAGGACTGGTGCATAGAGATGGTCGGTCCTTCGCCTTATCACCGTCATTGTCTAGGATGCTTCGCTAAGCGCCATCGACTGGATGTGCACATATGATTGAGATTCTTGGCGCGAACGAGGGCCAGGAATATGAGGCAGCGGTTCATCTCCGCAAGCTGATCCTCGCAGTATGGCCCGATCTCAGCCAGCATCCGGATGACCACATCAAGCTATTTGTGAGCCTGAAGCTATATGGCCAGAAATACGAGGACATCGATGTCTTTGTCGTCGGCCATTTTACTGAGCCGCGGGAATTCGATGTCGAGATGAAATTCTATCCGCGAGACCGCGAACCCATTTTACCGCGACGCGCCTATGTCCGCAGTTTTGCCTTGGCGGTTGAGGTCAAATCCCATGACGCCAACGGCGTTCGGTTCGACGACAAGGTCGTCTCGGTTAAATATCCGCGTGGCTGGGAATGTGTTACCGAGAAGGCCTTCAAGCAGGTCTTCGAACTCAAGAGCTACCTTGAGCGTGCAGGGCTTTCGAGCCCTTACGTAAAGGACCTAATCTTCATGACCGGCTTGCGAGAGGTCGACTTTCCCGTGCGCCCACACAATTGCTTCGGCATCGATGCTAGCTTCGAAAAGATATTGAACATTGTCGGACAGGTATCTCAGCCGCTGGTGAAAGACCGCTTCGCAACGATCAGTTTTGGTCCGGACGAGAATTTCCAGGCAATCCTATCGCCGGAAGCAACAGTCATGAAGACTATGGAGCCCACTGCGCTTGATCGAAAGCGGATGGATCGTGTTGTGAAATCAGCCTTACCAGTTGAATGGCTTGACGACCTTACCAAAAAGCAAATCGTCATACGTGGACGCGGCGGCGTGGGGAAGACCGTCATCCTGCTCCAAATGGCTTACCGCGCATTCGACAATTCCGGAAAGCGTTCATTGGTGCTCACCTACAATAAGGCGCTTGTCGCCGACATGCGGCGCACCATGGCGCTGCTGGGCGTACCTCGTCACCTTGCAAAGGGCGGCATCGGTATCGAGACTGTCCATTCCTTTATCGGGCGGCTTATGACGGAACTTGGGATTTTCGGAAGCGAAGACGACTTCCTCGACAACTACGAGAGCCACAAACAGGGACTGCTCGACTATCTCCGCAGCGGCGCTGTGTCCAAGGTCGATCTCAAGAGCCTCATTGAAGAGAACGCCGACGATTTCGCATGGGATGTCATCTTTGTTGATGAAGGTCAGGACTGGCCTTCAAACGAGATTGAAATACTGCGCGCAATCTTCAGGCCTGAGCAGATGGTTGTCGCAGATGGTGTTGATCAGTATGTCCGCGACTCCGTTGCTGATTGGGACGCAGGTCTCTCGCGCGACCTTCTGCGGCCGCGTCGGTTGAGACGATGCCTGCGGATGAAGGCCAACCTAGCGCACTTCGTTGCCGATTGCGCCGGTGCATTTGGGCTTGAGAACTGGGACTTGGAGCCAAATCCTGATGCAAATGGCGGTCGCGTCATCGTTGTCGAGGGCGAGATGGCTAGAAACACCGCGATCTTCGAACGCCTCAAAGCCGAGGCTGCTGAACTCGGGAACTATCCGGTCGATCTCCTTGCTTGCGTTCCACCGTCACTCGTTATTCACGAGGAGGATCAGACCTACTCGATCCCGGGACATGCGATCCAGCAAGCTGGGGGGCAGGTGTGGGATGCATCATCAACTGATGTGAGGACTCACTTCCCAACAGATCGGGAGGCCTTGCGCATCGTTCAGTATGATTCCTGTCGCGGCCTCGAAGGCTGGACGGTTTTCAACTATGCCTTTGATGATTTCTACGACTACAAGCTGAAACAGTGGCTGTTGTCACCGCCGGATCTTGGTGGGCTGTTTGACACCAAGGAAGACCTTGCCGCCGCATTCGCCGCGCAATGGGTTATGATTCCGATCACGCGCGCCATGGATACGCTCGTCATAAATGTTTCCACACGCCCATCCCGTCTGAAGGATGTTCTGAAGCATGTTCATGAGCGTCGCAGCGACTTTGTAGAATGGATCACAACCGCCGGACAGACCTGATGTAGTGGCTGCTTCCTTGATCCGGCCTTGTCCAAATCGAACCACTATCGAAGCCGTGGCGAGGTGGGAACCAAGTACTCCACAGAAACTGACGACCCGCGAGGGTTCGATTTCTGTGCCATCTCGCGAATGCTACCGGCGTCGAAGTGCTCAGCTTCGATCCCAGAAAATTTATACAATTTCAATCACTTGAAAGAACCTCACCAAAGCGACGCAGTCATGAGGTCCGGAGAATATCGGCCCTGAGAGACCGCTTCCGAGTAACTTGCCACCGGGGCCAGTGCTCAGCCCCTCCCGCATAACCCTCGAATACAACGGAAAAATCCGGCCGCAGCCGGATCGGGAGAACGCTTTCGCGGGGGCAAGTGGCGGAGCGAGAGGGATTCGAACCCTCGAGACGGTTCCCCGCCTACACACTTTCCAGGCGTGCGCCTTCGACCACTCGGCCACCGCTCCGTGGGTGTCTCTGTAGCCGTCGTCGAAGGGGTAAGGCAAGAGCCGTCGCTTCAGCCATGGCGGGCCGATCGCCGATGCAGGCGGTCGGCTCGTCGGGGCTGCCGGGGTGAGTGGTCGACGTCCGGATCGGGCGGCAGACGCAGCTTCGGGCCGAACCTGCGGCATCCCGACATGCCCGTGGCCGCAACCGGACACGGCCCTTGCCCCGGCCTTGTTCGCGCGGCCCTGTCACGCCTGCGTGCGCCGGCCGTCTTTGGCGGCATGGCCGCTCGCCTCGGTCATCAACCTGCCGTAAAGCGTCGCTTCTGCCGTGGTCCCGTCACGTCTTCGGGGTTAGGTAGGGCGGTGTCATCGGCGAGGACGGGAACGGGTCAGGCCATGTTGCAAGTTCTGCGAAGCTCCTGGGCGCTTTTGCTCGGCATGTTCCTGCTGATGATCGGGAACGGATTGCAGGGCACGCTTCTCGGGATCCGGGGCGAGATCGAGGGCTTCTCGACCCTGGCCATGTCGATCATCATGTCGGCCTACTTCATCGGCTTTCTCTTCGCCAGCCGCATCGCCCCGGTCATGATCAGGCGTGTGGGCCACGTGCGCGTCTTTGCGGCACTGGGCTCGACCATCTCGGCGGTCCTCCTGCTCTATCCCACCCTGACCGAGCCCTGGGCCTGGGCGCTTGGCCGCATCATCTTCGGTTTCTGCTTCTGCGGGGTCTATATCACGGCCGAAAGCTGGCTCAACGACGCATCGAGCAATGCCAACCGGGGCAAGGCGCTGTCGCTTTACATGATCGTCCAGATGGCCGGGATTGTGACGGCGCAATACCTTCTCGTGCTGGGTGATGCCTCGGGTTTCCTGCTGTTCATCATTCCCTCCGTCCTCGTCAGCCTGGCCTTCGCGCCGGTGCTTCTGTCGGTCAGCCAGATACCGCCCGCCTTCGATACGACAAAGCCGCTCTCGATCCGAAAGCTCTGGCAGGTCTCGCCGCTGGCCTGCATGGGGATGCTGCTGCTGGGGTCGGTCTTTGCCGCGCAATTCGGCATGTCGGCGGTCTACGGGACACGGGCCGGGCTGTCGGTGCCCGAGATCTCGGTCATGGTGTCGGCAACCTATCTGGCGGCGCTCTTCCTGCAATATCCGATCGGCTGGCTGTCGGACCGGATCGACCGGCGGATCCTGATCCTGACGCTGGCCTTCATCGGGGGCACGGCCGCGCTGACGGCATTCCTGATCCCCGGCCAGTACTGGCTGATCGTGCTGGCCGCCGCCGCCGTGGGGGGGACCTCGAACCCGCTCTATGCGCTCCTGATCGCCTATGCGAACGATTATCTCGAGCGCTCCGACATGGCGGCGGCCTCGGCCGGGCTTCTGTTCATCAACGGGCTGGGTGCGATTGCCGGTCCGCTGATCGTGGGGTGGTCCATGGATACGGTGGGACCCAACGGGTTCTGGGTGATCATCGCGGTCGCGATGCTTGTCCTTTCGGCCTATGCGCTCTGGCGGATGCGCCGCCAGCCCGACAAGGAGATCGTCGGCGACATGGTCTCCTTCACCCCGATCGCGGCAACCGCGACCAAGGTTGCCGCCGGGGCCGCGATCAAGGAAGGTGCGATGACCGGCCCGCACGAAGAGCCGCAGGTCGCCCCGCAGGAGGATCAGGGCCATGGACAGGTGTGACGCAGTCATCGACTTCTGGATCCGCGAGATCGGCCCGGCCGGCTGGTATGCCGGCACGACCGCGATCGACGAACAGGTGCGCGACAGGTTCGCGGACCTCTGGCACGAGGCGATGGATGGCGGGCTCGGACCCTGGCTTGTCTCGCCGGCGGGTGCGTTGGCCTATCTGATCGTCACCGACCAGTTCCCGCGCAACATCTTCCGGGACGATCCGCGCGCCTTCGCGAGCGACGCCATCGCACGGGCCGCCGCCAAGCTTGCCATAGCGAACGGCTGGGACATGGAGATCCCCGAACCCGAACGCCAGTTCTTCTACCTGCCGCTCATGCATGCCGAAAACCTTGTCGATCAGGATCGCTCGGTCGAGATGTTCGCCACCCGCATGCCCGAGACGAACGCCGAGAACCTGGCCCATGCCGAGGCCCATCGCGAGGTCATCCGCCGCTACGGGCGCTTCCCGACGCGCAACGCGGCGCTGGGGCGCGAGAACCTGCCCGAGGAAGAGCGCTACCTGGCCGAAGGGGGCTACGGCGCGGTCCTGGCCGCCTTCAAGCCGAAGGATTGAATTTGAAGGATCAGGGCGCGCCGCGGGTCAGGGGCGTTAAGCGGCGGGAAAGACCTGCGGGCGGATAAGGCGGCTTCACTGCACCACCACCGGGGCAAGACCGTGAAGCAGACACGCGACCGATCGAGGCTGGACAATGCGCTGGCCGAAACCCTGCATGTCGTGCCGCCTGCCGAGCGGTCGGACGACACGGGCGATCTGGCCGCCCAGATCATGAACATCATGGAGCAGGGGGTGCTGGTCTGGTCGGCCGAGGGGCGGTGCGAACTGCACAACAGCCGCATCTACCAGGTGCTCGAGATCACTGCCGACGATCTCAAGATCGGCACGCTCCGCCGCAGCTTTCGTGAACGCGCGCTGGCCCGGGGCGAACTGACCTGCGAAACGATGCGCAACTCGGACTCTCTGTTTCAGGCGCGGCAGCCCTATTCCTTCGATCGCGTCCTGCCGTCGGGCCGGGTGGTCCTGACCCATGCCCGGCCGACGCGCGGGGGCGGTTACGTGGTCACGTTCACCGATGTCACCGCCGAACGGAAAGCCGCGCGCGAACTTGCCGAGGCCAAACGCGTGGCCGAGGCGGCCGAGGTGCGCGCCAGGGAGGTGCTGGCCCATGAACGCGCGCGCCAGCACGAGGCGAAGCTGCTGGGCCAGCTGGACGAATGGCTTCAGTCGTGCAAGTCGCTCGACGAACTTTATCAGATCGTGCGCAGCTTCATGCTGACGCTCCTGCCCGGATCGAAGGGCGAGCTCTACATCTATTCGAACTCGCGCGACGTTCTTGACGGCACCTGCAACTGGAACACCCGGGATCTGCACAACTCGATCATGGCCGACAGCTGCTGGGGGTTGCGCCGGGGGCGGTCCTACGAATTCCGCCAGGGCGGACTGTGTTTTCCATGCGACCATGTCACCGGGCACGGGCACGAGGTGGCGGTCAACGAATACATCTGCGTTCCGATCGTGGCCCATGGCGATACCGTCGGTCTGCTGCACATCAGGTTCGATGACACCGCACCCGGTGCCGCGCGGATCGAGGACAAGGGGGAATTCGCGATCCGCTGCGGCGAGCATATCTCGCTCGCCATCGCCAATGCAAAACTGCGCGACGAACTGCGTGACCAGTCGGTCCGGGATCCGCTGACCGGCCTGTTCAATCGCCGCTATTTCCTTGACGCGCTTCGCCGCGAGATCGGCCTTGCGCTCAGGCGCAATACCACTTTCGGCGTGATCGCCTTCGACGCCGACAGATTCAAGGAATTCAATGACAATCACGGACATGACGCGGGCGACATGGTGTTGCGCGCGATCGGCAACCGCCTGCAGGAGATGCTTGTGAACGGAGAAGTCATCTGTCGGTTCGGGGGCGAGGAATTCGCCGTTCTGTTGCCCGAGGCGGATCTCGAACGCACGGCCGCCAAGGCCGAGTTGATCTGCAATACGGTCGCGGGCACCCAGGTGCGCTACATGGAAGGTCAGTTGCCGCGCGTCACCGTTTCGGCCGGTGTCGCATCCTTTCCGATCAGTGCCGGCAGCGTGCACGATCTTCTCAAACGTGCCGATGAGGCGCTTTATGCCGCGAAGGAGGCCGGCCGGAACTGCGTGCGCATGGCCGGGTCGGGCTGAGGCGGCTGCTCCCACCAGGGCGAATGGCTGGCATACGCCCTGGTCACTGGTCTCCTCCGTCGGATTGGTTTAACCCTAAACCATATGACGGATGCGATCCGGCGACCGGAGGAGGGACAGATGGCCACCAGAAGCTACGACATGATCGTGATCGGCGCCGGTCCCGGCGGCTATGTCGCGGCGATCCGGGGGGCGCAGCTTGGTCTGAAGGTCGTCATCGTCGAGAAGGAGAACCTCGGCGGCATCTGCCTGAACTGGGGCTGCATTCCGACCAAGGCGATGTTGCGGTCGTCGGAAGTGTTTCACCTGATGCACCGGGCCAAGGAATTCGGCCTGTCGGCGACCGGAATTTCCTACGATCTGGACGCGGTGGTGAAGCGGTCGCGCGCGGTGGCCGGGCAGTTGTCGGGCGGCATCGGCCATCTGATGAAGAAGAACAAGATCGACGTGGTGATGGGCACGGCAAGGCTGGCCGGGAAGGGCAGGGTGAACGTCACCACCGACAAGGGCACCGAGGATCTGGCGGCGAAGGCCATCGTGCTTGCGACAGGGGCGCGGGCGCGCGAGTTGCCGGGGCTCGAGGCGGATGGCGATCTGGTCTGGACCTATCGCCATGCGCTTGTCCCGCCGCGGATGCCGAAGGACCTTCTGGTCATCGGCTCGGGCGCGATCGGCATCGAATTCGCCAGCTTCTACAACACGCTGGGCGCCAGGACGACAGTGGTCGAGGTGATGGACCGGATCCTGCCCGTCGAGGATGCCGAGATCAGCGCCTTCGCGAGGAAGCAGTTCACCAAGCAGGGGATGACCATCCTCGAAAAGGCGACGGTCAAGAAGCTCGACCGCGCCAGGGGCAAGGTCACCGCCCATATCGAGGCCGGCGGCAAGACCGAAACGCGCGAGTTCGACACGGTCATTTCCGCCGTCGGCATCGTCGGCAATGTCGAGGGTCTGGGGCTGGAAGAGGCGGGGGTCAAGGTCGACCGGACCCATGTCGTGACGGATGAATACTGCCGGACCGGGGTCGACGGGCTCTATGCCATCGGCGATCTGGCGGGCGCGCCCTGGCTGGCGCACAAAGCCAGCCATGAGGGCGTGATGGTGGCCGAACTGATCGCGGGTGGCCATCCCCATCCGATCAAGCCGGGTTCCATCGCCGGCTGCACCTTTTGCCACCCCCAGATCGCCAGCGTGGGCCTGACCGAGGAAAAGGCGAAGGCCGCCGGGCACGAGATCCGGGTGGGCCGCTTCCCCTTCATCGGCAATGGCAAGGCCATCGCGCTGGGCGAACCCGAGGGGCTGGTCAAGACGATCTTCGACGCGAAGACGGGCGAGCTTCTGGGCGCGCATCTGGTGGGGGCCGAGGTGACCGAACTGATCCAGGGCTATGTGGTTGGCCGCACGCTCGAGACGACCGAGGCCGAGTTGATGGAGACGGTCTTTCCCCATCCCACCCTGTCCGAGATGATGCACGAATCGGTTCTGGATGCCTACGGCCGGGCGCTGCATTTCTGACGGCCGGGCGGAACCGGAATTTGGAAAATTCCGGCTGCCGAATTTGGATAAATTCGGCCCCCCCGAACGTCAGACCTTGAAGTGCTTGGACAGTTTCAGCCCCTGTCCCTGATAGTTCGAGGCGATCCCCGCGCCGTAAAGCACCTCGGGCATCTCGGCCATCCGCTCATAGACCAGTCGCCCGACGACCTGACCATGTTCCAGCACGAAAGGTGCCTCGTGGCAGCGCACCTCGAGCACCCCGCGCGAGCCCGCGCCCCCGGCCTCGGCCCAGCCGAAACCGGGGTCGAAGAAGCCCGCGTAATGCACCCGGAACTCGCCCACCATGGCCAGATAGGGGGCCATCTCGGCGGCATGATCGGGCGGGATCGTCACCGCCTCGCGGCTGACGAGGATGTAGAAGGCACCGGGATCGAGGATGATGCGCCCTTCGCCGGTATGGATCGGCTCCCAATAGTCGGCGGCGGCATAATGGCCGATCCGGTCGAGGTCGATCACCCCGGCATGGGGCTTGGCCCGCCAGCCGACAAGCGTGCCCCCGGGCGGAGACAGATCGACCGAGAAGCCCAGCCCCTCGTCGATCACCGCCTCGCCCGAAACCAGCGGCACCCTTGCGTGCAGTGCCCGCAGCGCATCGTCGTCCAGCACGGCATGACCCCGCCGGAAGCGGATCTGGTTCAGCCGCATTCCCGGCCGCACAAGGACCGAGAAGGATCTGGGGCAGATCTCGGCGTACAGGGGCCCGTGATGGCCCGGGGCGATCCGGTCGAACTCGGTTCCACCGTCGGTGATCGTGCGCGTCAGGAGGTCCAACCGCCCGATCGAGGATTTGGCATTCGCCACCGCCTGCACATCCGGCGGCAGGGCCAGCCGTTCCATCAGCGGCACGACATAGACGCAGCCCTTTTCAAGGACGGCGCCTCCGGCAAGGTCCATCCGGTGCATCTCGAATTCGTCGAGGCGCTCTGCCACACTGCGTTTCGTGCCGGCCAGGAACGAAGCGCGGACACGATAGGCGACGGGGCCAAGACGCAGGTCAAGGCTTGCGGGCTGGATCTGGTCGGAGCCGATGGGACGATCGGCCTCGATCGTGCCGGTGTCGATGAACCTGCGGATCGACTGGACCGGCAGAACCCCGCAAGACACCGCTGACATGACCATCCCCCCGCAGCCCGTCGGGCTATGAAAAAGCCCGCCGCACGGCTGCGACGGGCATTTTTGGTCGGGCTAGCAGGACTTGAACCTGCGACCTTCCGTCCCCCAGACGGACG
>JAFIEN010000438.1 GCA_020832515.1 Rubellimicrobium sp.
GACGAGGATCGCGCCTTCATCCTGCCGGTCCTTGGCGGTGGCTGTCCGGCACGGGAGGGCTGAACCATGAACAAGGTCACCGAGACGCAGTCCCTCATCCTCGGCCGTGCGGCAAGTCGCGCCCGGTATCTTGCCCTGCCGCTGCCCGAGGGTCTGCATGGCGCCGCTGCGACCAAGGTCGTCACCTTGATGATCGGCCGGGGCTGGCTCGAGGAGGTCGCCGCCGATCACCGCAAGCGCGAGCCGCTCTGGCGCGAGACGGGCGAGGGACAAGGCACCACGCTGATTGCCACCAAAGCCGGGCTGGAAGTCATCGGGATCGAGCCGATGGTGGCCAGTGCAGGCTCAGGCACGTGCAAGGCGAAGCCGCAGAAGGACACGGACCCCGCGTCGACGAGCGAGGCCACCGAGGTGCCGAAGTTCCCTGCGATCCGCGCCGGCACCAAGCAGGCACAGATCATCGCGCTGCTGCAGCGGCCCGAGGGGGCGTCCATCGCCGAGATCGTCGAGGCGACGGCGTGGCAATCACATACCGCGAGGGGCATGATCTCCGGGGCGCTGAAGAAAAAGCTGGGCCTGCCCATCACCGCCGAAAAGGTCGAAGGCAGGGGGATGTGCTACCGCCTTCCGTCGAAGTGACACGCACATGAAGAAACGGGGGCGACTTTCGTCACCCCCGTATTACTCGTCAGAACTCTCGTGCCTTCGTTCAGGCGAGCGCGAGGTTCGTCGCAGATTCACGACCATTGCGGTCGCTTTCCATGTCGAACGTCACGGCCTGGCCGTCATTCAGCTCGCGGATCCCTGCGCGTTCCAGCGCGGTCACATGGACGAACACGTCCTTGGACCCATGCGCGGGGGCGATGAAGCCGAAACCTTTGGTGGCGTTGAACCATTTCACGGTGCCATTGGCCATCGTGATGTCTCCTGTATTGTTTGCCATCCGCGTGATCGCGATGACCCGGCCCAGTGTCGTCAGAGTCGCAACTGAAGCCGTAAGGAGACAGAAGGTCGAAAGAAGATGCTTTGCCCGTCCTACATGCCCGCCACCGGACTGATTACAAGCCACCCCCGCAAATAAACGCGGAAGTGATGCGCCGCCCGTCAGCGCCAGCCTTCGAACAGCCTGCGCAGGGCGTAGCCCCGGATCAAGGATATGGCAGTGAAGATCCCGCCCAGCGAAAGGTTCTCGCCAAGGCCCGGGTGCAGGCCGAACCTCGGGAACACGATGATCTGCGTCACCACTGCCAGCGCGTAGCCCACCGCGACATTGGTGATCGCCTCGATCAGCGACATGCGGCGCGACTGCGTCATGTGCGCTTCCTCGACCGGCGTGCCGGTGTCCTGGGCTCCTCCTGTTCGGTGATCCGGTGGGCCGCTCGCCCCGTCGCCATCTCCCACCGCCGCACGGCGACGTCGCAGTAGACCGGGTCCAGCTCCATTGCGCAGCAGCGGCGCCCGGTGCGCTCGGCGGCGATCAGCTGGGTGCCGGAGCCGCAGAAGGGCTCGAAGACCAGGTCGCCGGGATCGGTGAAGGCTTCCAGCACCGCCTCGACCAGCGCGACCGGGAACACGGCCGGGTGCGATCCGGCGGCACCCAGCCCGCCCTTGTGGCGCATGATGCGGAACACGCTGTCCGGGATGCGATGGCTTTGGATCGCGTTGCCGAAACCGGTCTTGCGATGGACGGTACCATCGGCCCCGCGCAATCCGCCGCCGCCCAACGTTTCGCCAGCATGTTTGGACGCGACGGTCTTGTGGGGCTTTCGGGACGCGCGGTTGAAGTGGAAGATGAACTCATGCGACGGGGCCAGCCGCCCGTTCCAGTCGCCAGGCAGGCCGGGCCCCTGGTCCCAGACATACCAGCCGAACCGCCGCCAGCCCTGCGCCCGCATCCAGAGGGTCCAGTCTTCCCAATAGGGGATCCACTCGCCATCGCGGTGGACAAGCCCGAGGTTGACCAGCAGCTGCGCATCGGCGGTGACCGGTGCCGCGGCAAAGACGCCCTGCATCAGCGCATCCCAATCGCCGAGCTTCTCCTTGGCCGCGCCGTAGTCGCGCTGCTGGGCATAGGGTGGCGAGGTGAACATCAGTGACGCCTGCGCCCCGTCCATCAGCCGGGCCACCACGGCCGGGTCGGTGGCGTCGCCGCAGATCAGCCGGTGATGCCCGAGCCGCCAGATGTCGCCGGGTCGCGTGATCGGCGCGGCCGGGGGCTCTGGAATGGTGTCGGCAGTCTCATCGTCGATGGGCGCCCGGTCGTCATCGGCATCGTGCAGCAGCGCGTCGAGCTCGTCCTCGGGGATCCCGATCAGGCCAAGGTCAAACTCCTCGGCCAGCAGCCCGCGCAGTTCTTCCTGCAACAGCGCCTCGTCCCAGCCGCCAAGTTCTGTCAGCCGGTTGTCGGCGATGCGATAGGCCCGGCGCTGCGCCTCGGTCAGGTAATCCAGCACGATCACTGGCGCCTCGGTCAGCCCGAGCTGGGCTGCGGCCAGGACGCGGCCATGGCCCGCGATCAGCTCGCCGTCGGCGGCGACGAGGCAGGGGACGGTCCAGCCGAACTCGGCCATGCTGGCGGCGATCTTCGCCACCTGGTCGGCATCGTGGGTCTTGGCGTTTCGGGCGTAGGGCTTGAGCCGATCCAGCGGCCAGAACGCGATCTGGCTCGGGCGCA
>JAFIEN010000439.1 GCA_020832515.1 Rubellimicrobium sp.
CCCCCCCCCCCCCCCCCCCCCCCCCCCCCACCCCGTTGAAATATCCCCAACGCCCCGCGCCCCCGCACCTCACCTAGAAATCCAGATCGGCATAATGCGCGGGCGGCGGAAACCCCGGCACCTGATCGGCCAGGATCGACCGGAAGGCCGGGCGCGACTTGATCTTGGCATACCAGTCCCGGACCATCTCTGACCGGTTCCAGTCCACATCGCTGATATAGTCCAGACAACTCAGATGCGCCGCAGCCGCGAAATCGGCCAAGGTCATCTCGTTGCCGGCAAGCCAGCGTCGCGTTTCAAGAAGATAGGTCATGTAATCGAGGTGATACTTGATCGCCCGCGCGCCCGCCTTGACATTGGCACTGTCAGGATAGCCGCCACCCATCACCTTCTTGAATACCCGCTCGCCCATCAGCTTGCGCGTGACCTCGGCATTGAACTTGTCGTCGAACCAGGCAACCAGCCGCCGCACCTCGTAGCGCCCTTCGGCATCCCGCGGCATCAGCGGGGGCGCGGGATGGACCTCTTCCAGATATTCGCAGATCGCGCTGCTGTCGGACAGCACCCGGTTGCCCATCCGCAGGACCGGCACCTTGCCGGCAGGGTTGCGGCGCAGGAAATCGGGATCCTGTTCCCAGTAGCGTTCCTCGACCAGTTCCACCTCGATCTTCTTTTCGGCCAGGCTGAGCCTGACCTTCCGCGAGAAGGGAGAGAGGGGATAATGATACAATCGGTTCATCTGCAGCCCGGCGGTCTCGTCTTCGCCATCATTGCCCGAGGCACCGGGGCGGTTCAATCGCCCTTCTTGCCTTTCGGCATCACCTTTCGAAACAGCGGGCCCGTCCGTCGCGCAGGATCGTCTCGGCCCCGTCCACGATCCGCGCGGCCCGGTTGCGCACCAGTTGCGACGGATCGCTGGCCGACCGCCCCTTGGGATCGGGCAGGATCGCGGCCAGCCGGGCGGCCTGCACCGGGGTCAGGTCCCGCGCCTCGACCCCGAAGTAATGCCGCGCCGCGGCCCCTACGCCGAAGACACCCTCGTCGAATTCGGCGATGTTCAGATAGACCTCAAGGATCCGACGCTTCGGCCAGAACAACTCGACCACGGGCGTCATCCCCGCCTCGAGCGCCTTCCGGAACCAGCTGCGCCCGTGCCAGAGATAGACATTCTTCACCACCTGCTGGCTGATGGTCGATGCGCCGCGATTGCCGCCGGCATCCATCGCCGCACGGATCGCGTCAAGATCAAGGCCCCAGTGAAGGCAGAAGTTCGCATCCTCGGCCGCCACCACGGAACGTGCCATGACCGGGGCTATGTCTTCGATTGCCACCCATTCCCGTTCGACCCCGCCAAGGCGGCGGGCCTCGGACCATATGAAGGGCGTCGTCGGAGGGTCGACGACGGCGTAGAGGCCGACTGCCAGCAAGATCGCAGAGATCACGAACAGTCCCCCTCGTACCACCCAGCGTAACAACGAAAACCGCCGTGCAGCGGTTCTCCGCTTCGGCTTCTTTTTTTCGCCCCTCGTCATGGCGCCATAAGTCATCGAAGCCGGCGACCGGTCAAGCCATGCGGATTCACAACGTCAGCCTGTGACCAACCGTCCCTCGATGCCTCTGACCTCGGGTCGGGCGAGGGGATAGGAGGCGGGACCCGTTCCCTGGTCGAGCTCCGGAAAAAGGCCCACAAGCTCGGCCCAGAGGGCGGTGTCGTTTCGGCGGACCTCGGCCCCGGGAAATAAGCTCTCGCTCAGGATGCCTTCCGCCTCGACCAGATGATGCCGGTCGAACAGGATGTGGTGATACGAGACCCTCTCGACCGGCGCGCGGTGGATTGTGTCCCCGTTTACCAGATGAACTGCGGCGACCAGCACCTCCGGCTCACCCAGATACAGCTCGGCCCGCCAGCCACTCAGCAGCATCCGGTGCTGCGGCGAGACGACAAGCGGCCGGCGGTTCCCGATCGCCAGTCGCGCGAAGCGCACCGGTGCCAGCGCGCCGGTTCCATCCACGACGCGCGCGCCTGTCCAGCGCAGCGGCTGATAGCCGGCATCGCGGGTCCAGACGCGGTCGCCCGGGCAAAGGTGTTCCACGGGACGCGAACCCGCATCAGTGCGGATCAGGGTTCCGGCGGCGAAGCAGGCCACGAAATTGATCGTCGGCCGCGTTGTCGCCAGCCCCAGCGCGGAATCGGTCACCACGGAATTGATCGTCAGCGACTGGATCGGCCCGGCGATAAGGGGGGCATTCGCAGTCGCGGTCAGGCCGGGCGCCAGGAAGGGGGGGCCGGGCGTGGACTGTAAGATCACGACGGTGGTGGTGACGGTCGAGCCGTCAAGATAGGTGATGGTGGCCGAAACAGCCACGACCGCATCGAAATTGAAGCTTTGCACGCCATTGCCGATATCGGCGGTGAAGACCTCGGTCAGGGTGGCGTTGTTCTGATCGAGGGCGGAATTGCCGTTGGTGTCGAAGGTCTGGACTTCCGTCAGGTTCCCGGCAAGGGCGTTGCCCGGACCTCCGAAGGACAACCCGACAAGCGCCGAGGCGTTCTCGGCAAGGGTGTTGCCCTCGGTCGGGTCGATAAGCGGGGCAAGCCCAAGATAGATGCCGTTCCAGATCGACATGATGTCCTCGAGTTTGCGGCGCCCCGATTTAGGGGCGCGCGCCGTT
>JAFIEN010000440.1 GCA_020832515.1 Rubellimicrobium sp.
AGATCATGAACACGGATCAGGGTAGCCAGTTCACGTCCTTCGCCTGGACCGACCGGTCAAGGCGCATCGGCACCCGGATCTCGATGGACGGCAAGGGACGCTGGCTCGACAACGTCTTCATCGAGCGCCTCTGGCGGTCCCTGAAGCATGAATGCGTCTATCTGCACGCCTGGGAGACCGGGTCGCAGGCAAGGACCGGCATGGGGCGCTGGATCACCTTCTACAACCACCAGCGGCCCCACGCCGCTCATGACGGACAACCGCCCGCCATGGTCTACTTCAACGCAACTCAAACCGATCAGCAGGTGCAGGCAGTAGCTTGAATCAGCCGGAAATCTGCCCAAGGATCGGGGCGTAGCTCAATGCGCCGCAAGCACCTCGCTTTCCGCGAAGTAGAGGTGCAGCTGGTAGAGCGGTTCCTGAAACGGGCCCACGCCGTCGGGCTTGTACTCCATGTCGATCCAGGTGATCGGCGGGGTCTGCATCCCGGTGGCGATGCCGGTCCAGTCGGTGCCGGCGGCGAACTGACTGGCGGGAAACATGTATTCGACGCAGACGACCCGGCCGTCGATCACGCAGTAGACCGGACCCAGCGGAAGATTCGTCGGCTCGGCCCAATGCTCGCCCATCTGCGGCACATGTGGGCTGATCGCCACCGCCTCGGGGGCTATGTCGGACAAAAGGGGCAGATGCGACAGGTCATCGGCCGCAACAGGTGTGGCAAGGGCCAGGCAGGCCGCGGCGAGTGTGACGGGCAGCATTTTCATTGGGTACTCCTCCATTCCGATGGGTAGCATCGTCCGGTAGGCCGGCCTTGCGCCACAATGTCCTACCGGCGTTGATCCTGCACGAACTCAATGCATTTGTTAAATCGATTAACCTTATATACTCTATTTGCATGGCAAATCTTGCGGCCTTCGATCTGAACCTGCTGCGCGTGCTTGATGCCCTTTTGCGCGAGGGTTCGACGGTGGGCGCGGGGCGGAGGCTGGGGTTGTCCCAGCCGGCGGTGTCGGCGGCGCTGGGGCGGTTGCGCCATGCGCTGGACGATCCACTCTTCGTGCGGCAGGGGCAGGGGCTGGTGCCCACGGCCTTCGCGGCGGGGCTGGAGGTGTCGCTCGGCGCGGTGCTGGAGGAGATCGAGACCGTCCTCGCCGGCCCCGGTCGCTTCGATCCGGCGGAGGCACGCCTCGATGTTCGCATCTCCGGCACTGACTTCTTCGCCACCATGCTGATGCCCGAACTCGGCGCTCGGTTGCAGCAGGATGCGCCGGGGGTCCGGCTGCAGCTGGTCGATCTGGTGCCCGATCACTATGTCGACGCGCTGGAGCTTCGGAAGGTCGATCTCGCCCTGCTGCCGGAGCAGACCTTTCCCGCATGGATCGCCCACGAGGCGCTGTTTCATGCAGAGTTCGCCGTGATCGCCCGCCGTGGGCATCCGGCGTTGACGGCGGCAGGGGTCGCGCCCGGCGGCGTGATCCCGATGGATCTGTTCTGCGCCCTTGGCCATGTGCTGTGCTCGCCCGATGGAAGGTTCGAGGGGCTGGGCGATGCAGCCCTGGCGCGCGCGGGGCGGTCGCGCCGGGTGGCGATGTCGGTGCCGGTGTTCGAGGGCGTCTTGCAGGTGGTGGCCGCGAGCGACCTGATCGCGCTGTTTCCGAAGGCCCTGGCCGCACGTCGGGCCGAGACCGGCGGGGTCATGATCCATGCGCCGCCGCTGCCGATTCCGCCGCCTCTCCTGTGCATGATCTGGCACCGGCGTCACGGCAACGATCCCGCGCATCTGTGGCTGCGCGGCCTCGTGCGCGAGGTTCTGGCGCCACTGGGCCGGCGCGGCGGAGAGGGCTGAGGCGCAGCCCGCCGCGTCGGCCCGCCGAGGGGCGCGCAGGGGCGGCATGGAGAGGTCGGCAGCCCTCATGACCGGCGCTCCGCCTCGACGCCCGCACCGGCCGCCAGGAGCGCGGCCAGCCGGTCGGCCAGCTGGTCGGGCGCATGCCGCAGCGGGTCGTCGATTGCCTCGGTCAGAGCGGCCATCAGCACAGGCCCCAGCGCCGCCATGTGCAGCGCCACGGCTGTTTCACGCGCGGTGGGCCCGTCACCCAGCGCAGCGGCGATGGCGGCATACATCTCACCGGTGACCGGATGCACCTGCGTCACCAGTTCGGCAGCGGTGCGTCGGGCAGCGGCGGTCGCCCCGATCTGCGGCGAGAGATACATCAGACGGAAGCGTGCAAGATCCGCGAGGTGAAAGCCGATCACTGCGCGCACCACCGCGCGCGCGGTCTCTGCGGGGCAAGAGGCTCCGGCCGCGGCCTCGATGGCCACCCGCGCCTCGCCGCGCAGGCCGGGCAGCGCCAGTGCGCTCAGCAGCGCCACCTTCGACGGAAACCAGTAGATAACCGCCTGCTTCGTGACGCCCAACCGGGCCGCGACGGCATCGAAGGTGACGGCCTCCAGCCCGCCGCCGCTCACCAGGGCTGCGGCTGTTTCGAGGATCCGGTCCCGGGTGTCGCTGGATCTGGGGGCGGGCATCAAAAACCTGTTGTCTGCTTACCCTTGGTAAGATATACCGCTTACCATTGGTAAGCAAGCCGGCATGAGGCCCGCCATGGAACCGCTCCACGTCTTCACCTTTGCGCCCGCATGGGGGCTGCCCAGCACCGGCCC
>JAFIEN010000441.1 GCA_020832515.1 Rubellimicrobium sp.
GGCCATGGGGTGTCTCGTGTTCGCGGGGCTTCGGGCTTAGATTGACCGCTGGCGCAGGGGGGGCAATCGGGGGCGGGTGCCGGGGGGGTGCGGGCCGTCGCGGGGGGGCGCTGCCCCCCGGCCCGTGCCGGGCCTCGCCCCGGGATATATGTGAACGGAAGAAGCATTGGGCAGGCAAGAGCATGCGGTCCGCCCGGTCGCTGGACGGGCCTATTCCAGCCAGATCGCGCCTGCCGGCGTTGCAAGACGGGCGCGCAACCCGGGTGCGGCGGCCCGGTGGAAACGCAGACGGAGATCGGCGAGTGAGCCGAGGCGCGCGGCAAGGTCGGCGGCTTCCGGATGGTGGATCTCCAGCGCGGTGAGGCGGATGCCGTGATCCGGCAGGGCCGTGGCCGGGTGGGGGCGGGAGCGCCATTCGATCAGGGTGGGGAATCCGCCGCCCATCGGCAGGCTGCCGTCATCGGGGACGGCGATGCGCCAGGCAAGATCGCCGCGCGACAGGGCGACCGGGCTGCCCGCGCCGGGCGGCGCGGCGGAAAGGGCAGCGTCAAGGTCGGGAACGGCGACGATCCAGTTGGCAAGGCGGGGTTCGGCGGCGTGATCGAGGGCGAACCAGCGGGGCCCGGAGGGACAGGCGCCGGGATCGGGGGCGATGACTTCAAGATATTCGTCGGGGCCAAGGCCGAGGAGGCGGTTGTGCGTGGCGTAGCGCACATGCTGCCCGCCCGGCGCAAGGGGCGCACCCAGAAGCGCCTCGACCCGGGCCACGCCCGCGTCAAGATCGGCGCAGGTCACCGCAATATGGTCGAGGCGCATTGCCGTCAGGCCGGACGGCTGGCGCGGATGAGGCGAAGGATATCCTGCGCGGCGCGGGGGATGTTGGTCCCGGGGCCGAAGATCGCCTTGACCCCGGCGTCGAACAGGAAGGGATAGTCCTGCTGCGGGATCACGCCGCCGCAGATCACGATGATCTCGCCCGCCCCTGCCGCCTTGAGCGCAGCGATCAGCTTGGGCGCCAGCGTGCGGTGCCCGGCCGCCTGGGACGAGATGCCTATCACATGGACGTCATTGTCGATCGCGTCCTGTGCCGCTTCCTCGGGCGTCTGGAACAGCGGGCCCACATCGACGTCGAAGCCGATATCGGCAAAGGCGGTCGCGATGACCTTGGCACCGCGGTCATGCCCGTCCTGCCCCATCTTGACGACGAGCATCCGGGGCCGGCGGCCCTCTTCCACGGCGAAGGCCTCGACATCCTTCTGGATTGCGGCGAAGCCTTCGTCGCCCTCATAGGCCGCGCCATAGACGCCGGCGAGGGTCTTTACCTCGGCGCGGTGGCGGCCGAAGACCTTTTCCATGGCCATGCTGATCTCTCCCACGGTTGCACGGGCGCGGGCGGCTTCGACGGCCGCGTCGAGAAGGTTGCCGCCTTGCGATGCGCGGCGTTCGACCTCGGTCAGGGCGGCCTGGCAGGCGGCCTCATTGCGGGTCGCGCGGATGCGGGTCAGCCGGGCGATCTGGGCGTCGCGGACCGCGTGATTGTCGATGGCGCGGATGTCGATCGGGTCTTCCTCGTCGCGGCGGTACTTGTTGACGCCGACGATCACCTCGTCGCCCCGGTCGATGGCGGCCTGACGTTTCGCCGCCGATTCCTCGATCCGGAGCTTGGGCATGCCGCTGGCGACGGCCTTGGTCATGCCGCCCATCTCTTCGACTTCCTCGATCAATGCCCATGCCGCCTCGGCCAGGTCATTGGTCAACGCCTCGACATAATACGATCCGGCAAGCGGATCGACAACCTTGGTGACGCCCGTTTCCTCTTGCAATATCAACTGTGTATTGCGCGCAATTCGTGCGGCGAAATCGGTCGGAAGGGCGATCGCCTCGTCCAGCGCATTGGTGTGGAGCGACTGGGTCCCGCCCAGAACCGCGCTCATCGCCTCATAGGCAGTGCGGACGACGTTGTTGTAGGGGTCCTGTTCCTGCAAGGAGACGCCCGAGGTCTGGCAATGGGTGCGCAGCATCAGGCTTGCGGGCTTTTGCGCGCCGAATTCGGTCATGATGCGATGCCAGAGGAACCGGGCGGCGCGGAGTTTCGCCGCCTCCATGAAGAAATTCATGCCGATGGCGAAGAAGAACGACAGGCGCGGCGCGAAGGCATCGACATCCATGCCTCGCGCAATGGCCGTGCGCACATATTCGCGCCCGTCGGCGAGCGTGAAGGCGAGTTCCTGCACGAGGTTCGCCCCCGCCTCCTGCATATGGTAGCCGGAAATCGAGATCGAGTTGAACTTCGGCATGTAACTAGCCGTATATTCGATGATATCCGCCACGATCCGCATCGAGGGTTCGGGCGGATAGACATAGGTGTTGCGGACCATGAACTCTTTCAGGATGTCGTTCTGGATCGTGCCGGACAGAAGCGCGCGGTCGTGGCCCTGCTCTTCTCCGGCGACGATGAAGCTGGCCAGCACCGGGATCACCGCGCCGTTCATCGTCATCGAGACCGAGACCTGATCGAGGGGGATGCCATCAAACAGGATCTTCATGTCCTCCACGCTGTCGATGGCCACGCCCGCCTTGCCGACATCGCCCTCGACGCGCGGATGGTCGCTGTCATAGCCGCGATGGGTGGCCAGATCGAAGGCCACCGACACGCCCTGCT
>JAFIEN010000025.1 GCA_020832515.1 Rubellimicrobium sp.
CCCCCCCCCCCCCCCCCCCCCGCCCCCCCCCCCCCCCCCCCCCCCCCCCCCCCCGCTGGGCCCCCACCGCCTTTACGCCGGCCCGGGGGCCGATCTGCTCTATGGCGATGACGGCAACGACACGCTCTCGGGCGATGCGGGCAATGACGCGCTCTGGGGCGGGCGCGGCAATGACACGCTTTACGGCGGCTCGGGGGCGGATACGCTGCATGGCGGTTCGGGTAACGACAGTCTTTTCGGTGGCGATGGCAATGACCGGCTCGAGGGGGGCGACGGGGACGATGTCCTGCGCGGCGGGGGTGGGCTGGATCTGCTCTTTGGCGGCCCCGGCAGTGACCGGCTCTACGGAGATTCCGGCAACGACCGTCTTTGGGGCGGGACGGGCGACGACCGGCTCTATGGCGGGGATGGGGCGGACGAACTCCACGGGGATGAGGGCAGTGACCGTCTGTGGGGCGATGCGGGGGATGACACGCTCCGGGGGGGTGTCGGCGACGATCGGCTTTATGGCGGGACCGGCGTGGACCAGCTTTACGGAGGCGACGGCAGGGACCGTCTCTGGGGTGGGTCGGGCGATGACCTGCTCTGGGGCGATGCGGGAAATGACCGTCTGTGGGGCGATGCGGGCAATGACCTGATCTGGGGTGGTTCCGGCAACGACCGCCTGTATGGCGATGACGGCAATGACGCGCTTTACGGCAACGAGGGCAAGGATCGTCTCTGGGGCGGCGGGGGGCAGGACCGGCTGTCGGGCGATGAAGGCAATGACCGTCTCTGGGGTGGTGCGGGGAACGACACGCTCTGGGGTGGGTCGGGCGACGACCGTCTCTGGGGCGACAACGGCAACGACGGTCTCTACGGCGGGACCGGCAAGGATCGTCTCTGGGGTGGGTCGGGTGACGACCGGCTTCATGGCGATGCCGGCAACGACCGCCTTTGGGGCGGGCCGGGCAACGATCGTCTTTGGGGTGGTGTCGGTGATGACCGGCTTTACGGTGATGACGGCAACGACACGCTGTACGGCGACGACGGCAAGGATCGTCTCTGGGGCGGCGCGGGCCAGGACCGGTTGTATGGAGATGCGGGCAATGACCGTCTCTGGGGTGGCGCGGGTCATGATCGTCTCTGGGGCGGAAGCGACCATGATCGCCTGTGGGGCGGAGACGGCAATGACACGCTCTGGGGCGATGCGGGCAATGACACGCTCTGGGGCGGGGCAGGCAACGACACGCTCTACGGAGGGCCCGGCAATGACACCTATTTCGGTGGTGGCGGGGTCGATCACTTCGTCTTCACGGCCGGCAATGACCGGATCAAGGATTTCGAGGACAATATCGACCGGATCGTCCTCGATGCGGCCCTCTGGGGCAATCGCCCGCTGACGCCGCGGCAGGTGGTCGATCAATATGCCACCGCCAGCAACGGCAACACCGTGCTGACCTTCGACGGCGGGCAGGTTCTGGTCGTCGAGGGGATCCGCAACCCGCAGGCCCTGATCAACGATATCGACATCATCTAGGCCGGATCAGAGACTGTTTCCGGCCTCGATCGCGGCCAGAAGCCTGGTCCGGTGTGCCGCCTCGGCGGACCGGGGTGCGCGGCGCGCGGGGTCGGGCGCCTGCCAGCGGGCGGGCAGGGGGCCACGGGCTGCAAGCGGGCCATGATCAGACCGGAAACGGGCCAGGAAGGCGGCGGCCGCATCGCGGTCCAGAAAGACGGGCCGGCCGTGAAATGCGGGATCGGCCGCACCGGCGGCCAGCAGCGCCCGCGCCAGACGGCCCTGCGCCTCGGGCGGGATGGGGCGCCCCGCCAGCACCAGCCGCCCGGCCGCGCAATCGGCCAGGATCGTCTGGCTTGCCGCGACGAAGACCTCGTTCAGCGACCGGTTCGCCCGTCGCGCCTCGGGCGGGACGCGGTCGGGCGGCAGGCCAGGAAGGGCCGCGACGGGCAGGGCGATGTCGGGATGATCCTCGTGAAAGAGGGGGATGACGGCCCTGGCCCCGAAGACAGCCTCCCAACGGGCCAGGATCGCGCCCGGATCGAGCCGGCCCAGATCGCTCAGCCGGTCGGTGAATTCCATGAACGACCCCGGCAGGCTGCGCTTGGCGGCCTGGGCGTAAAGCGATTCCGCCCAGTCGAGCGGGTTGCGCAGCACGATCACCACCCGCAGCCGCAGCCCCTCCAGCCTCCGGGCCAGATCGGCGATCCGGGGGGCGGGCAGGTTGCCGAAAGCCTCGCAGCTGACGAACAGCCGTTCGGCGGGCGATGCATGGGCGGCGGCCACCAGCGCCGCCATTCCTGGCAGGGCGGGGTCGTGGCGGCGATGGCCCGCGATCTCCCAGGCGGCATTGTGATGGGCGGGGCCGGGGCCCGCGACAGCGGGCAGCGGGTCGATCCCGGCCAAGGCCAGCGGGCCGTCCGCGCCCATCAGCCGGGTCTGCAGGCTCGAGGTGCCGGTCTTCTGCAGGCCGACATGCAGGAACAGGGTCTTCATCCGGCCTCTGCCCGGTCTGCGGCCTCGTCCAGCACCTGCCGGATCTGGACCGACAGCCTGTGCACCATCTCGGCATGGCCCGGCAGTTCCCAGAACCGCGCCGCCGCCCCCTGGGCCAAGTCCCCGCGCAGGTCCCCGTCACGGATCACCCGCTCCAGCAGCCCGGCCAGCGCCCCCACATCGCCCGGCGGAAACAGAAGCCCGCTCCGCCCCTCGGCGATCTGTTCCTGCGTGCCGAAGATCGCGGAACTGACGATCGGCAGACCGAAGGCCATCGCCTCGAGGATGACGCGGGGATAGCTTTCGTTCAGCGAGGCGAAGACGAAGACATCCGCCGCAGCGTACCAGGGGCCGACGGTTTCGGTCTCGGGCTCGATCCGGATGCGGGCGGCAAGCGCGGGGTCGAGGGCCGCCACCTGCGCCCGGAGCGCGTCGAGATAGTCCGAGGGGCGCGCGCCCAGAAGGACAAGCCGCAGCTTTGCCCAGAGATCGCGGGGCAGGGCGGCGAGGGCCGCGACGATATCCCCTTGCGCCTTCCTCGCATTGATCGAGCCGACCGAAAGCAGCACGATATCGTTTCTGTTCAGGCCCAACTCGGCCCGGACCTCTGCCTTGTCGACCTCCAGCCAGGGCGTGAGCGGGGCAAGGTCGATCCCGTTGGGGATCAGCGCCGTCCGCCCCATGTCGTGCCGCGCGGACCAGAGCCTGCGGGTCTCTTCGGCGACAAAGATCACCCGTCGTGTCGCCGCCAGCCCCCGCCGGCAGCCCTCCATCACGCGGGGATGGCCGAAGGCGAACTCCAGATGCTCGTTCGAGCTTTCGCGGATCATCGCCAGTGTCGGAATGCCCCGCGCCTCGGCCAGATCGGCGAACCAGAGGCTGGTCGCGGTATTGACCAGAACCGCATCGGCCCGGTGCTCCTCCAGCGCGGCAAGGAAGGCGCGTTCCATCGTCTCCTGCCGCTGCGCGATCAGAAGGGCCGCGGGGATCTCGCCCGGCCGGTCATGGGGCAGGATGACAGGGATGCCCGCATCCGTGTAGGCGCGGGCCAGATCGCCGCCCAGGGGGGCGAAGACGACGGGCGCAATGTCGGGATGGGTGGCCTTCAACCCGGTGACGACCTGCATCAGGCTGGTCGGCGCACCTTCCCCGGCCGAGAGGTTATGCGACACGACCATCAGCCGGATCGGGCGCGCGGCCTGCCCGACCGGGGGCAGGTGGTCGGTCACCAGCGCCTCGTAGCGGTTGCGGATCGCCGCATCGCCGAAATCTGCCTCGATCAGCGCCTGCATCGCTGCCAGATAGCGCGCGCGTTCGGTGGCGTCCCGCAGCCGCGCCACCGCTGCCTCCAGCTCCCCCGCGTCCCGCACCACCGCCCAGCCCATGCCGCCCGCCCGCAGGAGTGCGGCGCAGGCCGGCGAACTGGCGACCACGGCGGGCAGGCCGTTCATCACCGCCGTCACAAGCCGGTTGGGGCTTTTCGCCGTCTCATCGGTGCCATGCGCGATCAGGCAGAGGCTGCAGGCGCGCAGGTCGGGGATGAAGCTGTCTTCCTGCCAGGCGGTACAGATCTCGGCATATTCGGCCTGAACAGGGTCTGTTTTTGCCTCATGCAGGAAATACCCTCGGGCCGAGATCAGCCGCACCGGGCGGGTCTGTCGCAGATGGTCGATCATCCAGCGCGCGGCGCTGAAGTTGCCCCGTCCGGGATTGCCGAACCAGACCACCGGCCCCTCGGGATCGGTCGGTCGGGCGTCGCGCGCGGTGCGGTAGTCGATCCCGTCGGGCAGAAAGACGACGGGCTTGCCGAGACCCAGCCCCGTGATCTGCCGCTTGAGATCGGGGGTCGAGGCGGTCAGGACCGTCGCCCGCGCGGCCATCTCATGGAAGCGGGCCTTGGCGTTGACGCCCCCGATTTCGCGTCCGTCGTCGAAATAGCGGTCGCAGAGGTCGTAGATCACCGGGGTCCCGGGCGCGGCCTGCAGGCTGGTCAACGTCGCGTCGGTCGCCAGTTGCGAGACGAGGACGGGGCCTGCGGGCGGGTCGGTCAGGTCGCGCCCTTCCACCACGGGGCGCACCAGCGCGCTGCCTTCCAGAAGGGCCGCCGGATGCAGGCAACGCAGGCGGGACGAGGCGAAGCGGGCGGGCGGCTCCCAGAAGGGGACAAGGTGCAGGACGGGGGGCGGTGCCGCCCCGCCGGGCGACAGAAGGCGCGCATAGATCCGCGCGGTGCGGGCGATGTCGTGATGATCCTCGGCAAAGCGGCGCCCGGCGGCGGCCATGCGATCGGCCAGCGCCGGATCGCCTTGCAGCCGGGCGATGGTGGCGGTCAGGGAACCCACCTCGCGCGCGGCATAGAGGATCCCCTCGCCATCCGCGATACGTTCGGCGTGAAAGCCCGCATCGCGCGTGGTGATGACGGGCACGCCAAGGGCAAGGGCCTCCATGATCGTGTTGGAACAGCCCTCCTTGGCCGGCCCGACGGGGTGGATCAGGCAGTCGATCGCGCCGAAGAACCTTTCCCGCATCTCCTCGCGCGGGATCTGGTCCCGGCCCTTGCCGAAATGGACCAGCGGCAGGTTCAGTCTCTGTGCAGCCTCTTCGACAAGGTCGTATCCCTTGATCACGCGCTCCGCCTCGGTCCCCAGATTGGCGGCGAAGCCCAGGGTGAAGGGCCGGTCCCCGCGGCGATCCGAGGGGTGGGGCAGGGGGGACCAGTCGCCAAGATCGAGCGCATTGGGCACCAGATGGACCGAGGGGTGCAGGGGGGAAAGTTCGTCGAACAGCGCCCCGTTCAGCACGATCACCGCATCGAACCCGGCCAGATCGGCCGCAAGCCGCGCCCGATCCGTGCCATAGGCCAGCCGCAGCGGGCGGGGCCCGCCCACGCGCAGCAGATTGCGCGCGGCCAGCCGCCCCCGCATCTGCCAGACCCGGATGTCGAAATAGAGCGCCACATCCGAGAACATCCCGTAGCCGTCGATCACATGTTCGAAGCCGGGCAACCGTGCCGACAGCGCGCGGGCGTTGTTGCCATAGGCCCAGCCGATATTGTCGGGATTCATCACCCAGTTGACCACCGGCAGGCCGCGGCGGCGGGGCGCGCGGGCGGTGGCGGGGTCCACTGGCGGCGTGACCCAGCGCCCCTCGTCCCGGCCGAAGCGCAGGTAATGCAGCAGCGGATTCATCCCCGTTGCGGCCACATCCCCGTTCATCGCCAGATAGGCGCGGGTATCGAACCGGGCCGATGGGTTGCGCCCCAGCCGCCCCCCCAGCCAGAGGTAATGCGCCGCCGGATCAAGCCCCATGAGCGCGACATCCCCGTGCCGCGCCCCGTACCAGTCGGGATCGAAAAGGCCGCTCTCCCGGATCAGGTCAAGATCGGCGGGATCCACCCCCGGCGGCAGGTGATCCTGGCTGCTCATCGGGTCTTTTCAGCCGGAACAGGGTCTGTTTCGGGGATGCATTCCGCATTCGGTGCGCGCCCTTCGCTCAGGCCGTGGATCAGGTAGTGCAGCCGGGGATCGGCGCCTGTGGCGGCGACATCGGCATTCTGGCGCAGGTAGAAATCGGGGTCGAACCGTCCCGTCGCCATCAGCACCTGCTGCAACCTGCTGTGGCGCAGCCGGGCGGGCAGCCAGAACAGCCGCGCCTCGGCCCGGCGCAGGGCCTGAAGGATCCGCACCGTATCGTCCAGCGCCCGGTCGCGGGCACGGCGGGTTTCCTGCAGTGCGGATTCGCTGTGCAGGAGCATCCGGCCCAGCCGGGCGATCTCGTCGTTGCGGGCGGCCCGGTCGGCCTCATGGGTACGTGCAAGCTCGGCGCGCGTTTCGGCCTCGTGGCGCAACTCGCCCATCGCCCGGTCAAGGGCGGCACGCAGATCGGCAGTCACATCCCCGGGCAGCGGCCCGCCGGTCGAGGCCACCGCCCCGCGCAGGGCGGCGGCTTCCGAGGCAAGACGGTCGCGCTCGGCGGCAAGGCGGTCACGTTCGGTCCGGGCCTCGGTCCCCGCGGCCTCGAGCGATGCGATCCGCCGCTCGGCCCCCTGCAGCGCCACGGCCCGCTTGCGCCCCTGTGCGATCAGGGGGCCATGGATGCGGCCATCGTCGCGCAGTCGGGCAAGAAGAGTGTCGAGTTCGGCGTGATCAGAGTCTCTTTCCCCGGCTTCTGCCCAGTGCGACAGGATCGCATGAACCCGCGCCAGCCTCTGCGCCAGCGCTTGCGGCAGGCCGGGGGTCGTGGCGATGTCGCCCGCATCATGACGGTGGTGGCGCAGCGCATCCCGGGCCAGTGCGGGCCCCGCCCCGGGCGCCGTCGGCCAGTCGATCCCCAGCGCCTTGCCTGCGCGCCCGAGCACGGCCGGTCCTTCGGCCAGAAGCCTGTCGTAATCGGTGACCACCCGGCGGAGGCCGCGGGTCGCCGCCTCGGCCTCGAGCATGTGCGACAGCCACATCAGATGGGCGAGCACCGGTTCGATCGCATTGCGCCGCCCCAGCGAGGCCGCCACCTCGAGCGGGTTGCGCAGGGCCAGGATCACCCGCGGCGCGATCCCCGCCCCTTCGAGTGCGGCCAGCCAGAGCGGGGCAAGGCGGCAGATCCGCGGCTCTTTCAGCACGAAAAGCGGGGCGGTGCCGAAGTCCTGTCCGAGCACCTCGCCGGCGCGGGACAGCGCGTCGTCCGGCAGGCTCCCCGGGGGTTGCCAGTCGTCCCAGCTGGTCCCCGCCTTGGTCAGAAGCGCGTCGTTGAGGCTTTGCACAAGCCGCGATTCGCCGTAGCCGCCTTCGTTGTTGGCGCTGGCCCCGATCGGGCTGCGGGGTGCCGTCGCGCCAAGCTGGACCAGGCTCTGGGCCAGAAGGCTGGTGCCGGACCGGTGCATCCCCAGGACAAGGATCCCGATCCGCTCCGTCCCGTCGGTTCCTGACCCGGCTGCCATTCCGTCCCCTTCGGCCTGACGGCCTGTCCCAGACGCCCCTAGGAGATCACCTCTAGGAAACCGCCTCAGCGACTGCAAGCGCGCGGCCCGGATCAGAGCTTGCCGGCCAGCGCGAGGCCCTGCAGGATCAGATCCCCGGAACGGGTCTGGCGATGGATGCCCAGCGGACGCAGCCCGCGCGCGCGGGTGATCCCCCGCGGCTCCTGTCGCAGGGCGGCGAAACCCTCGAGCCGCGCCCGCCCGGCCGGGTCAAGCAGGTCCCGGACCTGTGCCAATGCGGCAAGATTACGGTCGATCCAGCTGGAATAGAGACTGTTTCTGATCATACCCAGCCGTGTCCGCCCCCCCGACAACCCGCGATGGGCGCCAAGCGCATTGGCGCCGTGCTGGCGATAGAGCAGCCCCGGTGCGGCATCGTTGATGGCGATCCCGCCCGCACCGGTGACGACCTGATAGACCCACCAGTCATGGAAGGGCACATCCCGGCCAAGGGCCGCGGCACAGCTTGCCCGCATCAGCGCCGCAGCGGCGGGATCGAGCAGGATCGTGTTGCCCCCCAGCACATTCTGCACCAGGGCATTGCCGAAGGCGGGCGGGCGGCGGTGCAGCGTCGACAGGCGCTGCGGGCGCAGCGCCGCATCGGCCAGGATCGTGCGGCTGGCATAGACGGCCGGCCGTGCAGCCCCGGCCATGACCTGCGCGCGGGCCAGCAGCGCCAGCCCGCGCGCGATCTTGTCGGGCAGCCAGACATCGTCCTGATCGGCGAAGGCGACAAAACCCTCCGGCAGATCGGGATCGGCCAGCAGGGAAAGGAAATTCCCCGCGCTTCCCGCGCCCCCCCGCCCCCGGATCAGGCGGATGTCACGCCCCGGATGGGCGCGGGCGAAATCGGCCAGGATGCCGGGCGTGGCATCGGTCGATCCGTCGTCGCGCGCAATCAGCGACCAGTCGGGATGGTTCTGCGCGGCGATCGAGGCCAGTTGCGCAGGCAGGAAGGCCGCCCCGTTGCAGGTGGCCATCAGGATCACGACATGCGGCCGGCCTCGGGGGGGGGCTCCGCTTGTGCTCCGGCCCGGCCTGCCTGCGCCCTGCGGGACGGAGGGGGCGGAGGTCGGTGCAGCGGGACCTTCCCGGTGATCGGCACGCGAATGTGCGGCGACAGGAGCTGTGCCGTTGGGTGCGTCGGGGTGCGTGCCGGGGGGTGGATCGGGGGGCGGATCGGCGGGTGCGGCAGACTGTGTCATGGCGGTTCCAGCCGATCCTGCCAGCGGCGCCGTGCCAAGCTGGCTATTGCGCCCGGATGTATGTAAGATGACGGGCAAAGATACAATTGCCCAGCCGGGGTCCTCTTGAGCGCGCAGAACACCACCGGAAAGACCGACAAGGCGGCAAGGTCCGCCAGCTCCACGACCGGGTCCAAGGCCGAGGTCATGTCTCCGCCTGTCCAGACGCCAACCGAGACGCCTGCCGAGACGCCAGCCGGCAAGACCACCGAAGGACGGGCCGTCGTGCCCCGGTCCGACAGTGTGCTCTCGCTCGAGGAAGAGCGCAAGCGCCAGAAGCGCGAGCGCGCGGCGCTCGAGGCGGCGGCGGCCGGCACGCCGCGGCCGCGGCGCAATCCCGATGTCCGCCAGATCGACGTGGCCCCTCCGGCGGCCGTGACCCGGGTGCGCCCGCGCCACTGGGGTGTGGCGATCTCTTTCCTGATCATGGTGGTCGCGCCCTTCGTGGTGGCGGCCTGGTATTTGTGGGACCGGGCGATCGACCGCTATGTCTCGACCGCGGCCTTCTCGGTGCGCACCGAAGAGGCGGGTTCGGCCTTCGATCTTCTGGGGGGGCTGGCCAGTTTCGGCCGGTCAAGCTCGTCCGACACGGACATCCTGTTCGATTTCATCCAGAGCCAGGAGATGGTGGTCCGGATCAACGACCGGATCGGCCTGCGCGAGGTCTGGGCCAAGGCCGATCCCGCCATCGACCCGGTCTTCGCCTTTCACCCGCCCGGCACGATCGAGGATCTGGTCGCCTACTGGAACCGGGTGGTGAGCGTCTTCAACGATTCCGGCACCGGGCTGATCCAGATCGAGGTGCAGGCCTTCGCCCCCGAGGATGCACAGCTGCTTGCGACGATGATCTATGAGGAAAGCTCGCTCATGATCAATCGCCTCTCGGCCATCGCGCAGGAGGATGCGACGCGGTTTTCCCGCCAGGAGCTGGAAGAGGCGGTCGAGCGGCTGAAGGAGGCGCGCGAGGCGCTGACCCTCTTCCGCAACCGCCACCAGATCGTCGATCCGACGGCGAGCATGCAAAGCCAGATGGGGATCCTGTCCTCGCTCGAACAGGAACTGGCCACGACGATGATCGATCTCGACATCCTGCGGCTGACCACATCGACCAGCGATCCCCGCATCGTGCAGGCCGAGCGCCGGATCGAGGTGATCGAGGATCGCATCCGCGAAGAGCGCAGCAAGCTGGGCATCGGCAGCGGCGTCCTGCCCGGTCAGGGCCTGCCGTCGGGCGAGCGGGACAACGCCTTCGCCAATCTGGTGGGCGAATTCGAGCGTCTGATGGTGGATCTGCAATTCGCCGAGCAATCCTATGCCGCCGCGCGCTCGGCCTTCGATGCGGCGGTCTCGGAATCGCGCCGGCAAAGCCGCTTTCTGGCCGCCCATGTCCAGCCCACCCTGGCCGAACGCTCGGTCCAGCCGCAGCGGCTGACGCTTCTCGCGCTGGTGGGGCTGTTTTCCTTCCTGACCTGGGCGATGCTGACGCTGGCCTATTATGCGCTCAAGGATCGTCGCTAGGCAGGAGCTGCGGGCGGATCATGATCGTTCTGCAGAACCTGACCAAGACCTTCGTGATGCGCGGGCAGCGCAAGACCGTGCTCGACAATGTAAGCGCGGTCTTTCCCGGCCGCACCTCGGTCGGGCTTCTGGGGCGCAACGGGGCGGGCAAGTCCACGCTTCTCAAGATGATCGCGGGCACCACGCTGCCGACCTCGGGGCAGATCCTGACCGACGGCCGGATCTCGTTTCCCGTGGGGTTCGCCGGATCCTTCCACCCCGACCTCACGGGGGCGCAGAACACCCGTTTCGTGGCCCGGGTCTATGGCGTGGATACCGATGCGCTGATGGAATTCGTCCGCGATTTCGCAGAGCTTGGCGTGCATTTCAACCTGCCGATCCGGTCCTATTCCTCGGGGATGAAGTCGCGGCTGGCCTTCGGCGTGTCGATGGGGCTGCAGTTCGACACCTATCTCATCGACGAGGTGACGGCGGTGGGCGATGCCGCCTTCCAGGCCAAGAGTGCCGCCGTCTTCATCGAGCGGATGAAACATGCCGGATCGGTCTTCGTGACCCATTCCCCGAACCTCATGCGCGAGCTGTGCACCGCGGGTGCGGTGATCGACCAGGGCAGGCTGACCTATTACGACGATATCGAAGAGGCGATCGAGGAACATCTGCGCATCATGCACGGCATCGAGGACTGAGGGGGCCGGGGGGCACGGGGTCAGGGATCGGGGCTCCGTATCGGGCCGGCCTTGCCCTTGTGGCCTGCTGTGCTTAGGGGACGGCTTCATGATCCGTGATTGCCCTGCCCTGTTCCGTTCGGCCCCGTCCCGCCGCCACCCGATGCCCCGGGCCGGGGGGGCTGCGTGAAGCTGCTCGGGGTCCTGCGGGCCCGGCTGGCCGGAGCGGCTGCGGCCAGCCTGCAGCCGCCGCTGATCGTGCTGGGAATGCACCGGTCGGGCACCAGCTTCCTGACCGGATCATTGCAGCTGGCGGGGCTCGATCTGGGCAAGCACAGCACCGCCGACAAGTACAATCCCAAGGGCAACCGCGAAAACGCCGATATCGTGGCTTTCCACAACGATGTGCTGGCCGCCCGCGGCGCCGCCTGGAACGCGCCGCCCGCCACCCCCGTGGTCCTTGACGCCGCCGAACAGGCGCGCGCGCGGGCGCTGCTTGCCGCCTATGACCGCACGGGCCCCTGGGGGTTCAAGGATCCCCGCACGCTTCTGATGCTGCCCGCCTGGGCCGCGCTCTGTCCCGAGGCGCGGTTCATCGGGATCTTCCGCAACCCGGTCGCCGTGGCCCGGTCCCTTGTCGCCCGCTTCGGCATGGCCGAGGAGCAGGCCTTCGCGCTCTGGCAGCACTACAACGCGGCCCTGATCGCGCAGCACGACCGGTCGTCCTTTCCGATCCTGTCCTTCGATGCCGATGCCGAAAGCCTTCATGCGGCGATGAACGCGGTCTTTCCCGGACTGGGGCTGGCCCCGCTCAGCGACGAGGTCTTCTTCAGCCCCGAACTGCGCCATCACGAGACCCCGCCCGAGACCGTGCCCGAGGCGCTGCGCCCGCTTCATGACGCCCTGGGCGCGCGGCAATGCTGAGACGGCTTTTCCCGCGCTCCGCGTCGCGTTCCGCCTCCGGGCCGCAGCTGTCGGTCGTGGTGATCGTGCACCGGATGGCCGATCAGGCAGAACGGACGCTGATCTCGCTGTCGCCCGGCTATCAGCAGGGGGTGGCGCCTGCGGACTACGAGGTGATCGTGATCGAGAATGCCTCGGACCAGCCGCTGGGCGAGGCGCGCGCGGCGGCCGCGCTGGGGGCGGGGCGGCTTGTCTATCGCTGGCGCGACGAGGTGCAGCCAAGCCCCGTCCCCGCAGTGAATGCCGGCGTGGCCATGGCGCGGGGGGCCCATGTCGCCATCGTCATCGACGGGGCGCGGATGCTGTCTCCGGGCGTGATCCGCCTT
The DNA here is from genome assembly GCA_020832515.1 of Rubellimicrobium sp. Classification (GTDB taxonomy): domain Bacteria; phylum Pseudomonadota; class Alphaproteobacteria; order Rhodobacterales; family Rhodobacteraceae; genus JAFIEN01. The sequence goes on from JAFIEN010000025.1 coordinate 12,183, forward strand.
GCCCTTGCCGCCCTTCGGGCAGATCCGCAGGCGGCGGTTTCGGTTCCCGGCTATCACCTTGGGTCGGAACTGCAGCAGGTTGCCGTCAACACCGGCCATGACGCGGCCACCGATGCCGCACTTCTGGAAGGGATCGGCTGGCCCGCCGACGGTTACCGCCTGTTCGAGGTGGCGGTACCCAGCGGATCGTCGCGCCGGGGCTTTCTGCGGCCGCAGTCGGAAAGCAATTTCCTGGCCCTGGCGCGCGCCAGATGGCAGGCGATCGGCGGGATGGATCCCCGCTATGACGACCATGGCGGCGGCAAGGCCAATCTCGATCTCTACAAGCGCCTGCTGGACCATCCCGGCACCGCCCTTTACCTCTTGTTCGGCGAGGGCAGTTTCCACCAGTTCCACGGCGGCGTGACCACCAACACGCCCCGGGCCGAGCGCGAGGCGATCATGGCGGCGATCAATGCGCAGGACCGCGCGATCCGGGGCGAGGATGTCCGCCCCCCCGCCAATCCCCCGATCCTTTTCGGTACGGTGCATCCGGCGGTCCGGCCCTTCCTGCGCCGGTCGCTCGATCTTGTCGACCCGCCCGCACCGCCCCCAGACCAAGGACCCGCCGCATGACCGCCCGTGGCATGACCGCCCGTGACATGACCGAAGGCCCCGTCCTTTCCGTCGTCGTCATCGTCCATGACATGGCCGAACAGGCGCTGAACACTCTGCGCAGTCTCGATCCCGGCTATCAGGGTCTGGATGCGGGCCTTTACGAGGTGATCGTGGTCGAGAACCGCTCGCCCCGGATCATGGACCCTGCCGCCATCGCCGCCCTGCCGGCGGCCGCGATCCCCGGGCATCTGAGCTATACCCTGCGGGACGAACCCGGCGTGTCGCCCGCCGCCGCGATCAATGCCGGGATCGCGCAGGCACGCGGGCAGACCATCGGCATCATGATCGACGGGGCCAGGATGCTGTCACCGGGCGTGCTGCGCCATGTCCTCATGGCGCGCAAGATCACCGACCGGGCGCTGGTGGCCGTGCCGGGCTACCAGCTTGGCCCCACGCCGCAGCATCTGGACGATGCGCGCCGGCCCGAGGACGATTTCGCCCTGCTCGCGCAGATCGGCTGGCCCGAGGCGGGCTATGCCCTGTTCGAGGTCGCCTCGATGAGCCAGGCCAACCGGCAGGGCGTCTTCCGGTCCTTCATGGAATGCAACTGCCTGTTTGCGCCCGCCGATGTGCTGGCCGATCTGGGGGGGGCGGACGAACGGTTCGACCTGCCGGGGGGCGGCGCGCTCAACCTCTTCATGTATCACCGGCTGGCCCATCACCCCCGGACCGAACTGTTCGTCCTGCCCGGCGAAGGGTCGTTCCACCAGACGCATGGCGGCGTGACCACCGCGCCCCGCGAGGATCGCGACGCCTTCCTTGCCCGTGTCCTCGACCAGCTCAACACGCTTCTTGGCGAGCCCTTCCAGTCGCCCGATGTGCCCGCCACGCTTCTGGGCCAGTTGCCGCGCGAACTGGGGCCGTTCCTGGTCTTTTCGGCCGAACGCTTCATGCGCCCGACCAAGCGGCGCAAGCGCCCGCCGGGGGCCGGCAAACTTGATGCCGATGCGATCCCGATGCCCGCGGGCCTGCTGGTCCAGCCCGCCCCCACCGATCCGATGCCCAGAGGATGACGCCCATGACCGCCCAGACAATGCCCCTGCAGACGATGTCCCCGCTCTACCTGCCGCCATCGCTGACGCGGTTCAAGCCGCGCTATGTCACCTTCAGCACATGGCTGCAGCACATGCCCTTCGCCTATGACCTGATCGTGGCGATCCGGCCCAGGCTGCTGGTCGAACTGGGCACGCAATACGGCCAGTCCTTCTTCACCTTCTGCCAGGCGATGCAGGAAAACGATGTCGACGGCCTGTGCTACGGTGTCGATACCTTCCAGGGCGATGCCCATACCGGGGCCGATGACGAAAACGTCTTTCGCACCGTCAATCTCTACAAGAACACGCATTACGACGGTTTCGCCTATCTGATGCAGATGTATTTCTCCGAGGCGCTGCACCATTTCTCGGAAGAGACGATCGATCTTCTGCATATCGACGGGCTGCACACCTATGAGGCCGTCTCCGATGATTTCCGCACCTGGTATCCCAAGGTCCGGCCCGGCGGGATCGTGCTGTTTCACGATGTGCAGGCCCGGATGATGGATTTCGGCGCCTGGAAATTCTGGGAAGAGCTGACGGCCGGGCACGAGACCTTCACCTTCAACCATGGTTTCGGTCTGGGCGTGCTGCGCAAGCCCGGCGGCGACCGGGCGACGGATGCCGAGCTGGTCCGGCGGCTGTTCGACACCACACCCGGCGCGGCCGATGCCTTGCGCGCCTTCTATGTCCATGCCGCCCGCCATCACGACATGCTGCGCCAGGCCGAACAGAAGGCGATCAAGCGTCAGGCGGCACTGGCGGCCCGTGCCGAGGCGGCCCAGCCGGGTTGAAAACAGGCTCTGTTCGGGCCTTCAGAGACTGTTTTCAGGTCGTTCCCCGGCCAGATCGGCGACCATCCCGGCCACCCGATCCAGCCGGGCCAGCATCGGCGCCCGGGCGGCCTCGACCCCGGCGAGGAAATCCGCCGCCTCGGCACGGAAGCGGGCGGCGAAATCCGCGTTCTGCCCGGTGCCCAGCTTTTCGTGCCGTGTCTCGAAGGGCATGGGCGGGATGTCGGGCAGGCCCAGGTGGCGCGCCACCAGATTGGCCAGCTGCAGCGGCGAGAGCGCGACCGTCTGCTCGTAGCTCATCCTGAGCGGCGTGATCCCCGCGCGCGCGAACCAGTCCTCGCATGCCGTCTCGGCCTTGCGGATATGGCCCAGCCAGTGACGGATCTGGCCCGCGTCATAGGCGAAACCGTCATCCTCGGGGCCCTTGCCCCCGGTGTTATGCGCCACTTTGGTCGCCACCATCTTGGCCAGCGAGACCGCCTGGGCCACGATATCCTCGCGGATCAGCCAGAAGTTCCGGGCGGTCGGGAAATGGGCATGAAAGGCGTCGAACCCGCCGAAAAGGGCGGTGACATGATGGGCCGTCACCTCGACGCCGTAGATCCCGCCCGTGTTGAACCGCCGCCTGAGGGCCGCGACGTAATCGTCAAGATCGGCGGCATTCAGCGCCTGTGCCATGCGCGGAACGAAGCTGGGGTTGAAGGCCTCGTTCGCGGCCGAGAGCCGCTTGGTGGCGGCCAGGATCTCGGTCAGGCGCGAACTGCCCGAGCGGGGCGTGAAATGGATGACATAGTCGAGGCTGGCGGGAGGGCGCCTGCGCAGGCGGGCGCGGCGCTCCGCATCGACCGCGACACCCGCGAAGGGATCGCGGCGAAAGGGCAGGATCGTGGCGATCCTCATGTCAGAGGTCTGGCGGCTGTGGGCGTCATGCCGGCCCTCATGCGCGATTTGGCCCCCCTGCTCAAGAGCCCGCCCGGGCGTCGGGGCCTGTCAGTGCGGCGATCACCGTTGCGGCCGGCGTCCCTTCCGCGCCCAGGGGCAGGACCCGCCCATTGGGTGCCGTGCGGGCGGCATCTGCTTGCGCACCAAGGTCGAAGACCATGACCGGCAGGCCCGTCGCCAGCGCCTCATGCGTGGTATAGGAAAAGGTCTCGGGCCAGATCGAGGGGATCAGCCAGTCGGTGATGCCATAGCGCGCGACAAGGGCGGGGATGTCGGCGATCGTGTAGTCGCCATGGACCGGCACATGGCGCGGCAGGCTGTAGTCGGGGTCGAGATTGCCCAGAAGGACCAGCCGGACATCCTGCCGCCCCGCCAGCCTGCGGGCCAGACCCGCGACCACGCCCGCCCCCTTCTGCGGGCCGATATTGCCCAGAACCCCGATCACCCTGGGCGGCGGGGCGGGCCGCGCGACCGCCGGCACCGGTTCGAGCAGCCGGTGCGGCACCAGCCGGAGGCGCGCCTCGGCGCCGGGGCAGGCGGCCAGCACCTGCCGGCGGCTGTCTTCGGAAAAGACGACAAGCGCCTCGGCCGCCGCCAGCGCCGGGGCCCAGGCGGCACGCCACATCGCAAGCGTCACGGGCGGTTTGCGCGGCAGGGTCAGCGCATGCGATCCGGGCGGCCGGGCGGCCATGCTGTCGGGGCTCAGGGGGCCGCGATAGATCCCGTCGGCGTCAAGCAGCGTATAGGCGGGCGAAAGCGGGTAGAAATCGTGAAACAGGATCTCGAGACTGCCCGTGATCCCGGCCTCCCCGTCCTTGCTCCCGTCCCCGCTCTTGCCTGCCAGCCGAAGCAGAAGCCCCGGCAGGGCCAGCGGATCGTCATGGCCCACGCCGCAGGAATAGACGACATGGCGCTGCCGCAAGGGCGCCAGCAGGCGCAGCATCAGCGCCTCGTCATCGGTCGCGCCCCGCGTCCGGCCCCAACTGCCCGCGACCTCGATCTGCCAGCGCCAGAGGCCGCCCACCCGCAGGATCACCGCCGGCCGGCCCGTGGCCGCCAGATCGGCGACGATGCGGGCGTCCAGATACTTGTCCGCGCCGCCCCCCAGCGTATGGGCCAGATAGACCGGCACGCTGCGGCCCGGGTCCTCTTCCGACCAGGCACCCGCCCAGGCCAGCGCCAGCGCCAGGCGCGGGGCCAGCAGGGGATCATCGCGCAGGAATTCCTGCACCTCGGCGTCATAGGCGGGATAGCGGCTGGCGATGATCTCGTTGTTGGCGGCCACCAGCCGCAGCTTTTCCTCGGACCCGAAGCTGGTGCCCCCGCGATGTTCGACATAGAGCGCGGCCGTCCCCAGATGCCGCCCGCCAAGGGCGCGTACCTTCTGGCACCAGTCCACCTCTTCGCCGTAGCCCCGCCCGAAGACCGGGTCGAGCGCGGGGACACGGGCGAGGAAATCCCGGCTCAAGGCCATGCAGAACCCCACGCCCGTGGGCACCGGGGCGACCCCGCGCAGCGGATCGAGGCTGCGGGCCAGCGCGTCGATCCGGTCGGCCTGACCGGGGGAGAGCAGGGTCTGCCGGTCCATCGCGGGGCTGGAAAAGATCGTGGCATCGTTCGACATCGGCGTGACACTCGCCACACCCGGATCGGCCAGGATCGGGGCGATCAGCCGGCTCAGCCAGGCCTGCGGCACGAAAGCGTCGGAATTGACCAGAACCGCATGGCCGCCCCGCTTCAGGGCCAGCGCGAGCCCCGCATTGACGCTGCCGATGAAGCCGAGGTTCGCGGCATTCTCGATCAGGGTGATGCGGCCGGGGTCGGCTTCTTCCTGCTCGGCCACCCAGCCCCGCAGGAAGGGACGGATGCGGGGATCGGGCGAGGCATCCTCGATCACCACCAGATGCCAGGGCAGATCGGTGTTCGTGACGATCCGCTCAAGCACCTCGGGCAGAAGGTCGAAGGCGTTGTAGACCGGCAGGATCAGGGTCACGGGCGCATCGGGGACGGGCAGGGCCTGACCGGGGGGTGCGGGGCGCAGCAGCATCTCCTCGATCAGGCCGGTCGGCTCGAGGCCAACCACCCCCAGCCGGCGCTTGATCGTGGCGCGGTGGCGGGGATCGCGCGTCAGCTTCCAGCGCAGGATCGCGGGCAGGGCCGAGGCCAGCGCCGCGGCAAAGCGCAGCCTGAGCCGGATCTCGGCCAGGGGCGCTGCGGGCAGGACCACCGGACAGGACAGCGCCTCCTCCTGCGGATCGGGAAGCCCGTCCCGCCCGCGGCGACCCTCGAGGGTCAGCACGATCCCCTGCCCTTCGGCAAGATGTTCGGGCAGGGGGCGGGGGATGGCCAGGTCAAAGCCGATGTCGCGGTCGTCTTCGGGCCCGAGGATCCCCTCGAGATCCTTGCGGACCAGTCGCGGCCGCATCGCCATGCGCATCCGCCCGGCCTGCAGCGTGGCCCGCGTGACCAGCGCCCAGCCCGTGACCTCGATCCGCCCGCCGCGCAGCCGGACCCGGTCGACCGCGCCGATCCTGCGGCCGGCGGCATCTTTCAGGGCAAAGCCCGGCCCCTCGATCTCGTGATGCGCGCTCGCAAAGCGGCGAAACAGCGCTGAGAGGCGGGTAAGCATCGGGATCGGTCCGGGATCGGGGCCAGGGGCGCGGTACGCGGGGGCGGGCTCCGGGGGCTGTCACCCGCCCCGCCCCCCCTTGTCAAGGAAAGGGGGCCTCAGCCCTTCACGCTGTCGCTCGAGCGGGCGTAATCGTCCTGATAGCGGATGATGTCATCCTCGCGCAGATAGGCGCCGGTCTGGACCTCGATCAGGACCATCGGCACCTTGCCGGGGTTTTCCAGCCTGTGGATGGCACCCAGCGGGATATAGACCGACTGGTTTTCCGTCAGAAGCCGCACATCGTCGTCCACCGTGACCCGCGCCGTGCCCGCCACCACGATCCAGTGTTCGGACCGGTGGACATGGGATTGCAGGCTGAGTGCCGCGCCGGGTTTGACCACGATCCGCTTGACCTGGAACCGGTCCGACAGGGCCAGCGTCTCGTACCAGCCCCAGGGGCGGTAGTCGCGGGGAAACTCCTCGGCCTGCCGCGCGCCCTTGGCCCGCAGCACGCCGATCGCCTGTTTCACCTCCTGCGCGCGGGCGGCATCGGCCACCAGCACCGCATCGCTGGTGGCCACGACCAGGATATCGCGCAGGCCGATTCCCACCACCTCGACCCCCTCGCTTTCCGAGCGCAGCATGGTGTTTTCACAGTCGATGGCGCTGGCCGCCCCCGCCAGCGAGACGCCCTTCTCGTCGGGCCCCATCTCGCGGCGCACGGCATCCCAGCCGCCCAGATCGGACCAATGCCCGGTATAGGGCACGACGCTGATATTGGCGGCCTTCTCCATCACCGCGTAATCGACGGAAATGTCGGGGGCCGCGGCCCAGGGTTCGGGGGCCAGCCGCAGGAAGGTCAGGTCGCGCGCGATGCCTTCGACCGCGGCACGCACGGGGGCGGTCACCTCGGGGGCGTGCTCCTCGAAGGCCTTGATGATCGTGGCGGCGGTGAAGAGGAAGATGCCCGCATTCCACAGGTAATGCCCGGCCGCCAGCATCGCCCCGGCCCGTGCCGGGTCGGGCTTTTCGACGAAACGGGTCAGCGGCAGGGCCCCGGCCCCGTCACTTTCCGGCCATGCCCCGTGGCGCAACGCGTCCGGGGGCAGTTCCAGCCAGCCATAGCCGGTCTCGGGCCCGGTGGGCCGGATGCCGAAGGTGACGATACCGCCCGCGCGCGCCACCGGCAGGCCGGCCGCCACGGCGGCGCGGAAGCCGGGCGCATCGGGGATCACATGATCCGAGGGCGCGACCAGCATCAGCGCCTGCGGATCGCCTGCGGCCAGCCAGAGGGCTGCGGCCAGCACGGCCGGCGCGGTATTGCGGCCCGCAGGCTCGATCAGGACGGTGCCGTCCGCGATCCCGGTCGCGGCCAGCTGTTCGGTGGCGATGAAGCGGTAATCGGCCCCGGTGATCACCAGCGGGGGCGCGAATCCCTGCCCCGAGAGGCGGCGGGCCGAGGCCTGGAACAGGCTTTCGTCGCCGATCAGCGTGGCGAACTGCTTGGGATAGGCACGGCGCGACAGCGGCCAGAGCCGCGTGCCCGAGCCGCCGCAGAGCAGCACCGGCACGATCTGTCCCGCCTCGCCCCCTCCTGCCTGCCCCGCCTTGGCCCGTTCCGCTTCGCTCTGCATGGCATCCGTCATCGTCCCGCCCCGCTCTGACAGCCTCTGACAGCATGGACTACAGGCGGTGGCATGACCGGTAAACCGGCGAGGGCGGGGCGACCTGCTGTCGGCGGCGGACTGTGGCCCGCCTGCCGGGGGAGGACTCGTCTTGCCAAATCCGCCCCGCAGGGCCTAGACCTGATCTCCGGGGATGTCTGGTAAGGAAGCAGCCGTGAAGCGATTCTTCCGGGGCGCTGGTGTGCTTCTGGCGTGTGTTGCGCTGGCTGGTTGCAGCCTGCCACGCGGTGCGGGCTTCGAGGCCGAGGTCCTGTCCGCCACCACCACCGTCGGGCCCGACGGCACGCCGGTGCCCGCCGATTTCTCGGTCGAGCAGGTCACCCGCGACAACCTTGCCCGCTACGAGGCCTGGCCCTCGCCCGGTCCGCAACCGCTCAACTGGATCACCCGCCAGCCCCAGCCCGCCAACCGGATCGTCGCGCCGGGCGACCGGGTCGCGATCACCGTCTGGGATACCGAGGAGAACTCGCTTCTCACCGCGCCCAACCAGCGCTTCGTGTCGCTGGGCGAGATGACGGTCTCCTCCTCGGGCAGCATCTTCCTTCCTTACGTCGAGAATATCCGCATCGCGGGCATGAGCCCCGACCGCGCCCGTGAGGCGCTGCAGGAACGTTTCGCGGCGATCATCCCCTCGGCCCAGGTGCAGCTGGAGATGCGCGAGGGGCGGCAGAACACGGTCAGCCTGGTGGGCGGCGTCGCCGCGCCCGGCAGCTATCCGATGCCTGATCGCGATTTCACCGTCATGGCGCTTCTGGCCGAGGCCGGCGGCGTGCGCACCGGCCTTGTCAATCCGCAGGTCCGGCTGGTCCGGGGCGATACGCTCTACGGCGTCTCGGTCCGGCGGCTGTTTTCCGAACCCCGGCTCGATACCACGCTGATCGGCGGCGACAAGGTTCTGGTCGAGGAAGAGACCCGCACCTTCCTGTCGCTGGGCGCCACGGGCCGCGAGGCGGTGCATCTGTTCACCAGGGACGAGCTGTCCGCGCTCGAGGCGATGGCGATCGTGGGCGGGCTTCAGGATACCCGCGCCAATCCGCAGGCGATTCTGGTGCTGCGGGAATATCCCGCCTCGGCCCTGCGCAGCGACGGGACGGGGCCAAGCCAGTCGCGCACGATCTTCACGCTGGATCTGACGACGGCGGACGGGCTGTTCAGCGCCGGCCGGTTCCGGATCCAGCCGGGCGATCTGGTCTATGCCACCGAAAGCATGGTGCCCGCGATCCAGTCGCTTCTGGGCTTCCTCGGTGCGGGCTTCGGGGTGCGCAACCAGATCGAGCGATAGGGCCAGCGCGCCCCGGGTCCGGCACCGTCCGGCACCGTCCGGCAGCGTCGCCGGGGGGGGGGGGGGGGCCGGCCCCCCCCGCCCCCCCCCCCCCCCGCCTCCGTTTTCGGCCCCC
>JAFIEN010000442.1 GCA_020832515.1 Rubellimicrobium sp.
CAGTTCGGACGAGATCATCAGCACGCCCTTGCCCGCCCGGGCCAGATCGCGCACGAGGCGGATGATTTCGGATTTCGAGCCGATGTCGATGCCGGCGGTCGGTTCATCCAGGATCAGGATATCTGGATCGGCGGCCAGCCATTTGCCGATCACGACCTTCTGCTGGTTGCCCCCCGACAGGGTCGAAACCGCATGGTCGCGGCTGCCCGTCTTGATCGAAAGTCGCGTGATCTGGGTATCGGCCACCTCGCGGACCGCCCCGCCACGCACAAGGCCCCCGCGCGACACCCGGTCAAGGACCGCCAGCGTCAGGTTCGAGGCGACAGAGTGATCGGGGATGATGCCCTGCGTCGCCCGCGCCTCGGGGACAAGGGCGATGCCGTGCCGGATCGCGTCCGCGGGCTTGCGGATGGTGACGGGGCTGCCCTTGATGCGGATCTCGCCCGACACGGCCGGTTCGATCCCGGCGATCACGCGCGCCAGCGCCGACCGCCCAGACCCCAGAAGCCCGGCAAGGCCAACAACCTCGCCCCGGTGCAGGGTCAGGGACAGGTCGTCGGGTTTCCACGGGCCGGTCACGCCGTGCAGGGACAGAAGCTCCTCGCCCAAGGTGCTTTCGCCGCGATCGACATCGGCAAGGCCAAGCGAGCGTCGCCCGACGATATGTTCGATCATCCGGTCGACGGGCAGGTCGGCGATCGGCGCGGTGATGACATGCCGTCCGTCGCGCAGGATCGTGGCGCGGTCGGAGATGCGGGCGATCTCGTCCATGCGGTGGCTGACATAGATCACCGCACCCCCCTGCGCCTTGAACCGGCGCAGATAGTCGAACAGCCGTTCGACATCCGACACGGCCAGCGCGGTCGACGGTTCGTCGAGGATCAGGACCTTCGCCTCCTGGCTGATGGCCTTTGCGATCTCGGTCAGCTGTTTCTGCCCGGCGCCCAGATCGCCGACGATGGCGCGGGGGTTCACGCTGACCCCCAGCATGTCGAACAGGCTGCGCGCGCGGGTGATGGCGGCGCGGTCGTCAATCAGCCCCAGCCCCCCGCGCGCCTCACGCGTGAGGAAGATGTTCTGCGCCACGCTCAGCGTCGGGATCAGGCTCATCTCCTGATAATTCATGGCGATCCCGGCTTGCCGGGATTCCTCGGGCCGGTGCTGCACCAGCTGGTGCCCGGCCACTTCCACCACCCCCTCATCGGGGCGGTGGACACCGTTGAGGATCTTCAGGATCGTGGATTTGCCCGCCCCATTGCCGCCCAGAAGGGCATGAACCTCGCCTGCATGCACCTCGAAATCCACGCCCGACAGGGCCTGAACGCCGCCGAAGCGCTTCGAAATGCCGCTCATGCGGACGGCGGGGGCGGGCTGTGTCATTTGACGGTTTCCCACTGGCCGGTTTCGCCCGACCGGATTAGGGCATCGGCGACCAGCTCGGTCAGGAGGCCGTCGTCGAAATTCGGGCTGGGCTGGCGGCCGCTGGTGATGGCCGCAAAGAAATCGCGGCATTCGATGATCTTGGTCTCGGAATAGCCGATGCCAAGCGCCGGGATCGGCCAGAGCCCCTCGCCATAGGGATGGGCGGGGCCGGTATAGACCGTGCGAAAGCCGCGCGCATCTGCCGGATCATCGGCGAACATGACCTGCAATTCGTCGCGGCGTTCGTAGTTGAACAGGATCGAGCCCCTGGTGCCGTGAATCTCGAGCGTGATGAAGTTGTTGCGTCCCCATGCGTTGCGGGTCGCCTCAAGGCTGCCGATGGCGCCGCCCTCGAACCTGAGAAGGGCCGTGACTTCGTCATCCACATCCACCGCGCCGCGCGGGGCATCGGCCTTTTTCTCGGACGCGCCGAGCTTGTCGACGCCGCCCGATTGCAGGGGGCGCGTGGGTACGATGGTGCGGGTGATGGCATTGACTTCGGCAATCGGGCCGACAAGGTAATGCGCCAGATCGACGACATGGGTGCCGATGTCGCCAACTGCACCCGAACCTGCCACCGCCTTTTGAAAGCGCCACGACAGCGGCCCGTCTGGATCGGCGGACCAGTCTTGCAGGTAAGTCCCACGGAAGTTGAGGACCGTGCCGATCCGTCCTTCCTCGATATACTTGCGGGCCAGGGCCACGGCGGGCGTGCGGCGATAGTTGAAGGCGACCATGTGGATCACGCCGGCCTTGCGCACCGCCTCGGCCATCGCGCGGGCCTCGTCCACGGTGCGGGCGAGGGGCTTTTCGCAGATGATGTGCTTGCCGGCCTCGGCGGCGGCGATTGCGATTTCGGCATGAACATTATTGGGGGTGCAGATGTCGACTACGTCGATGTCTGGCCGGGCGACCACGGCCCGCCAGTCCGTTGCGGCTTCGTCAAAGCCAAACCGGGCGCGGGCCTCTTCGGCCATGGCCTCGGTCACGTCGACCACGACCTTGCGATGCGGGATCGCGGGGGCGGGCCAGAAGAACATGGGCATCGCGGCATAGGCCATGGCATGCGCCTTGCCCATGAAGCCGCCGCCGATCATGGCGACGTTCATCTTGCGGGTCATCGGGATCACTCCGGGAAAGAGGAGGGGGGAGGGGGGGGGGGTGGGGCCCCCCCCCCCCCGGGGGGGCACCCCCCCCCCCCCCCCCCCCACCCGCCCCCCC
>JAFIEN010000443.1 GCA_020832515.1 Rubellimicrobium sp.
ACACATTCGCGTCGCTCTTGGTCAGCGGCGGGGCCTCGCTCGAGATGATCGGCAAGCTGCTCGGTCACAGCCAGATGCAGACCACCCTGCGCTACGCGCATCTGATGGACTCGCCCCTGCGCGCCGGGGTCGATGCCGTAGCCGGGATGCTCCGGCCACGCCCGAAGATCGTTCATGTCTCAGGCGCGGATGCCAAGCGCGCCTGAGACGGCCCCCGCTCTGTTCTCCCCGCTCTGTTCTCCCCGCTCAGGTCTCCCCGCGCAGGGCACGCCAGAACGGGCGCAACCGGCGGCGGATCGTGCTCTCGTCGGGAACCTCGCCGCTCTCGGCGGCATTGCTGAACCATTCCTGCATCTCTGCGATCAGGTCCGCCTGCGTTGCAGGCAGGCCATGCTCGTGAATGCGCTGGGCCACGGCCACATACATTCCCTCCCAGTCATAGGGGGAGATGGCGCCCGTGCCGCCACCGATGCGGCGCAGCAGATCGTGGTCGTCTTCGAAGCGGCGTAGATCCTGGCCGCTGATCAACAGATCGGCGATCGACACTTCGACACCGTCGGCTGGTTCGGTAACGTAGGTCCAGTCCGCCCCCGGATCAGGCTTGACCCGCAGCAGCTTGATGGAGGTGGGCCCGGTGCCGGTGCGCCGGAAGAGCGGCAGCATGTCCATGGGCGACAGGATGACCTTGCCGGACACTTTCTCGGTGCCGCAGACCGCGAAGGGAATGCCGGTGACAATGTCGAGCTTGCCCACGGCGGCCCAGCCCGCGATGTCGCCAATCGTGCAGCCCCAGCGCGATGCGGTTTCGTGAAGGGTGAAGAATGCTCTCGGTGGTAGTGCCATACTGACTCCAGTTCTCGTTCTGAGTGGGTGCGGCTTGCCACCAGAAGCCGGTGGGGCGCCGCCCGAAGCGCTGACGCGAGGGTGGGGACCTGCAGGCACGAGATTGATGAAGGCATGCCTCGACCAGGACGCCGCGAGAGCGCCTGTCAAATTCTTCAATCAATCAGCAACCTTAAGGCGAATCGCCCTCAGGTGTAGTATACCTTGAGCATTACGTCATAAACTGTCGGGGATGGAGCGCGGCATGTCGTTTCAGAAGGCACAGGATTTGTTGAAGCTGGCGCGCATGTCAGCCTGTCGGCATCGCGGCATCAGCGTGAAGGAGGTCGCAGAGGAATTCAGCGTCAACGAGCGTACCGCCCAGCGCATGATCTATGCCCTGAAGGAGGTGTTCCCGAGCATTTCTCACCAGACCGACAGCGAACGGCGCCGATGGTGGAAGCTGCACGACACGGCGATGATCGGCATGCAGGGCATATACGACCGCGAGCTGGTGGCGCCCGAGATGAGCATCAGGCGGGCGGAGCGCGAGGGCGCGCTTTTGGACGCGGAGGCACTTCAAGCCCTACGCGACCGCTTGATGGCAACGCTACCCTCGTCGCATGCGCGTCGGGCCGAGGTGGACGCGGAAGCGGTCCTGGAAGCAAAGGGCTATGCCTGCCGCCCCGGTCCCAAGGTGAAGACCTCGGCCACCGTGATGAGCGTCATCGCCGCGGCGCTGAAGGGGCCCTTCCGGCTTGTCGTCTGGTACCATGGTGCGCAGGATGCCGTGCCCTGCCAGCGCACAATCGAACCCTACGGTCTCCTTCTCGGGACGCGCCACTACCTGATCGCGCGTGACACCGCCAAGGATGCATGCCTACGACGGTTCCGTCTGGACCGCATCTCCAAGGCAGAGATCACCATCGAATGGTTCGAGAAGGACAAGGATTTCGACCTCGAAGGCTATGCGGCGCAGTCCTTCGGGTCGTTTCACGCGGATGCAGAGGTCTCCCGGGTCGTGTGGCGCTTCAGCCCGGCCGCTGCGGCAACCGCGCGCGAGTTCGAGTTCCACCCGAACCAGAAGCTGATCGAGCAGGACGATGGCGGGCTGATCGTCACCTTCGAGGCAAGCGGCCTCATCGAGATGGCCTGGCACCTCTACAAGTGGGGCGACGCGGTCGAGGTGGTCGAACCGGACGCGCTGAGGGAGATTGTGGCGGGTTTCCAGAACGGCAGGATCACCGTGCTGCCTTGAGGGGATTGGCCACCGGGGGCCGGGTGGGCCCGCCATCTGGATCGTCGCAGGGGCGGTGAGCTGACTGTCACGTCTTAGTGCCTCTCTCGCTGAATAGATAACAGCGGACACGCGATCCTTGTTTGTCGGCATCTGCACCGGATAGATTCGGTGCGCGGACAGCAGTCGCTTCCGAAAAAGGCCCGCCCTTGCGAGAGTTAATAAATGCAAACCTCCGAGCAACCCTTGTAGGCTGTGCGCAAACAACTTCCTTCCACCATCGATCTTAAACACTGATCGCGGCGATATCGGTGGTCGAGACCTCGACCGCGGGGCGGTGGATGACGAAAACGCGGCGCATCAGGTCGAGGGACAGGATGGTGATCTGGGTGGCCGGGCCGGGGCAAGCCGGGTCATCGCAGGTAATTTCTGTCACCGAGATGAGCGTATGGGGGCCGAATGCGCCGATCTCGCGCACCAGCCGCTTGATCCGTTGAACATGCCAGAGCAGCGCTGCCTTTTGTCGGAAATCGCTCGGAAGGCTCATAACTGCGTGGGGTTGGGGGCATC
>JAFIEN010000026.1 GCA_020832515.1 Rubellimicrobium sp.
GTGGCGAACTGCATGGGTGTCTCCTTTGGCATCAATGTAATGATCTTGTGCCAAAAGGCAATCATGCTTCGCCATTGCCGCTGTCACCTCTCCGGCCGGCCTTGCATGACCGAGGAGTTGAACGAGATGGGCATGCGTCGCGGGGAGGTGAAGATCTTGCCGTGAACGTCGATGTGGGCGGAAACCGGACCGTGACCTTGTGGCATCGAGTTCGCAGCAGATTGCCAAAGCTGCCGCTCGCAAGTCCAGCCGTGACCAGCGGCCGTATTGATCAAGAGGCACAGAGCCGACCAGTGCAGGCGCAGGTTCAACGGCGCTTGGCTTGGCTGAAGATGTGCTCCATGACTCATGGCCAACACAGCGCGTTGTCTCTGGAAGACATCGCCGGCGCCCTGAGGCACCGGCGAAGGAGGTCCGCGACCGCGGGTGGACCGAGAACCTCGTCATGTCGAACAACAGCCGCCAGGGCGTCGCGAAGACTCAGGCAGACAGTCCTTCGAACAGGCGCGCGACCGCTTCGGCACCCGGATCGACGTTGCCCACGAGCTGTTCGGAATTCAGGTATGACGAGCGGCCGGCCCGGGCCGAGGCCATGCCGGCGGTAAGGTCTGCCCCTGCGCGCGCCGCGCGCGCGGCCTCGGGCAGGCCACGTGGCAGATTGTCCAACGCGGGTTGCAAGGCGTCGATCATCGTGCGGTCTCCGGGCAGCGCGCCGCCGACCTCCTGCATGCGTGCCAGCCCCACCTTCAGCGCCTCGGGTAGCGGCAGCCCACTGGCTGCAGCATCGCCCGTTGCCACGAAGAAGATCGCCAGAAGCACCCCTGAGGATCCGCCCATCGTCTGGCTCAGTTCCAGCCCGATGGCGCGGCAAAGCTGTGTGTGATCTGCCAGCGGCAGGCGGTCAATGGCCGCGACCAGGGCACGTGCCGCCCCGGCCAAGGTGCTGCCGGTATCACCGTCTCCGGCGCGCGCATCGAGTCGGTTCAGATCGTCCTCGGCCAGGATCAGGATTTCGCAGCATTTGATCATGAAAGCGCGCGTCGCCGGGTGCTGCGAAGGCGTCGGCCCGATCGGACGCAGGCCATCGGGCAGGTCCAGGACCCCGACCGCGCCCAGCGGGGACAGGCTAGGCCAGGCCGCAAGCGGGGTCTCGGCGCTGAGCGCGTCGAGGAAGCGGTCCGTCGCGGGAAGAACCGAGATCGACACCCCCCGCATTTCCAGCGAGGTCATCATTGCCGCCGGTCCGACGATATGGCTCAGGCGCGGGCCGATGTCGGAGTTCACCAGTTCATGCGCCAGCACTTGCATCTCCAGCACCGAGGTGCCGCCGAGATTGTTCAGGAGGACGACATAGGACCCTTCGGCATCCATCGCGGTGGCCAGTTTCCTGGCCATCATCTGCATGGCGGAGCGCGCGTCGCGGTAGTCGACCTGCTCGACCCCGGCCTCGCCGTGGATGCCAAGGCCCAGTTCGGCCCGGCCGGGCGGGATGCGGGCCTCTTTCGTCGTGCCGGGAATCGTGCAGGTGTCCAGCGACATGCCGATCGAGGCAGTCTGGCTGATGATCGCCTCGGCTGCCGCCGTCACGGCAGCCAGATCGGCCCCGCCCTCGGCCAGAGCGCCAGCGATCTTGTGTACGAAAAGCGTGCCCGCAACACCGCGCGCCTGTGGCAGGTCGGGCAGTGCCACGTCGTCATCGACGATCACCATGTTGACGTTCAGACCGAAGGCGCGCGCGCGCTCGACCGCCAGGCCGAAATTCAGCCGGTCGCCGGTGTAGTTCTTGACGATCACGAGGCAACCCGCAGGACCGGTCACGGCCAGGATCCCGGCCAGCACCGCATCGACCGACGGGCTGGCGAAGACATCGCCGCAGACCGCAGCAGTCAGCATCCCGGGGCCGACGAAGCCGGCATGGGCTGGTTCGTGCCCCGCCCCGCCGCCCGAGACCAGCGCAACCCGCGAGCGGTCCCAGTCGCTGCGGACCACCACGCGGATATGCGGATAGCCGTCCAAGCGCGCAAGCTTGCCGCCCGAGGTAGCAAGAAGACCATCCACCGCCTCGGCGACGATGTCTTCCTTCTTGTTGACGAAATGGGTCATCTGTTCTTCCTCATGCGATGCGCGCGCCGTCCGTGTCGAAGTAATGCGGCCGTTCGGGCCGTATCCTGAGGCTGTCGCCCGCGCGCAGCGGCGTGTGCGGGTCGGTGACAGTCACGATCTCATGGTCCCGGAACGACAGGTGCACGCGGGTCTGGTCGCCAAGATGCTCGACCCGGATGACGCGGCTTGCATCGCCCTCGCCCTGCACGATCTGCTCGGGGCGCAAGCCGATGCTGGCGGCACCCGCGGGCGCCCCGTCGAACAGGTCGGCCGGCAGAATGTTGATCCGCGGCTGGCCCAGGCGCGAGGCGGCATACAGGCTGACGGGATCCTCATAGACCTGGCGCGGAGTGGCGAACTGCACCAACCGACCCTGATCGAGGATGCCGACATGAGTGGCCATGGTCATGGCCTCGACCTGATCATGGGTGACATAGACGAAGGTCGCGCCGGAATTCCCCTGGATGCCCTTGAGCTCGATCCTGAGATCGGCGCGCAGCTTGGCGTCCAGCGAACTCAGGGGCTCGTCCATCAGATAGGCGGCGGGCTGCCTGACCAGTGCACGGCCGATCGACACGCGCTGCATCTCGCCGCCCGACAGCGCGGTGGCCTTGTTCTCGAGCTTGTGCGCAATCTGCAGCATCGTGGCGACCTCGGTCACCTTCCGGGCGACCTCGGCGGGCGGGGTGCGCAGGCGGGGTGAGCGCAGCGGGAAGGCTAGGTTCTCGCGCACTGTCATGTGCGGATAAAGCGAGTATTGCTGGAACACCATGGCAAGGTTGCGCTCGGCAGGCGTCAGGTCGGTCACCGGCTGCCCGTCGATCAGGATCTCTCCTTCATCGGGTTGTTCCAGCCCCG
This sequence comes from Rubellimicrobium sp., assembly GCA_020832515.1. Classification (GTDB taxonomy): domain Bacteria; phylum Pseudomonadota; class Alphaproteobacteria; order Rhodobacterales; family Rhodobacteraceae; genus JAFIEN01. The sequence goes on from JAFIEN010000026.1 coordinate 2,962, forward strand.
AGACAAGGCGCAGAAGCGTGGTCTTGCCCGCACCGGTCGGACCGAGCAGCACGACGAAGGCGCCATCGGGGACGGTCATGGACAGGTCCGACAGGGCAACCGTCGCCCCGTAGCGCTTTGTTACGCCCCTGAGCTCTATCTCAGCCATCAGCCAGCACCCTTTCGTTGGCGGCCGACCTGAGGGCGCGGCCACCCGCCACATCGAACAGCGTCAGGGTGCGGGCATCGAACGCAAGGCCCGTGGTCTGACCAGGGCGGACGAGGCGGGACGCAGGGATGCGCGCCTTCACCTCGCCCTGCGGGGTGGACAGGGTGACGATCTGGGTGGTGCCCAGGTATTCGGCCGCGATCACATGGCCCCGCAGGGCGGCGCTGTCATCAAGGCGCACATGCTCGGGCCGCACCCCCAGCGCCAGCGCACCCTGCGCACCCTCGCGCTGTGGCGGAACCTCGATGACCGCATCGCCCAGGGTGATGCTGGCCGAGCCTGGTGCGAACTGCCCATCGAAGCGGAGGAAATTCATCGGCGGCGAGCCCAGGAATTGCGCCACGAACATGGTCGCGGGCCAGTCATAAAGATCCTGCGGCACGCCAAACTGTTCGACCACGCCGTGGTTCATGACCACGATCTTGTCGCCCATCTGCATCGCCTCAAGCTGATCATGGGTGACATAGACGGTCGTCGCCCCCATCCGGTCGTGCAACGCGCGCAGCTCCTCGGCCATCCTCTCGCGGAATTCGGCATCGAGCGCGCCCAAAGGTTCGTCCATCAGGAAACACTTGGGGTTGCGCACGATGGCGCGGCCAAGGGCCACGCGCTGCCGGTCGCCGCCCGACAGGCCGCCGACGGGGCGGTCAAGGATATCCTCGATCCCGAGGATGCGGGCCACCTCGGCCACCTTCTCGCGGATCAGGGCGCGAGGCATGCCCTGGCTGACCAGCGGATAACTGATGTTGCGGCGCACGTTCATATGCGGATACAGCGCGAACATCTGGAAGACGAAGGCGATGTCGCGCTGGCTGGCGGGTTTGCGGCCCACTTCCTCGCCGTCGATATAGATCTGGCCGCTGGTCGGAAGTTCCAGCCCCGCGATCATGCGCAGGGTCGTGGTCTTGCCGCAGCCCGAGGGGCCGAGCAGCATGAAGAATTCCCCGTCCTCGATCCGGAAGCTCGAGGATTGGACGGCGGTGAAGGCGCCGAATTCCTTGCGGATGTTCTCGATCACGATCTCGGCCATGGTCAGTCCGGAAAATGGCTGACGATGACGAACATGATCGTCCCGGTCAGCGTCACGGGAAAGGACCAGGTGAAGGCCCAGAGGGCGAAGGGCTGCATCAGCATGAACACCCCCAGCCCGATCAGGAGTGTGGCGACCATCTCCCACGGGCCGCGGCGCAGGCCGATGAGGCCGTTCAGGAACCCGCTCATTTGCGCACCGCCCCGAAGGTGATCCCGCGCAACAGGTGCTTGCGCAGAAGGATCGTGAAGACCATCACCGGCACAAGAAAGATCGTCGCCCCCGCTGCCACGGCCGGCCAGTCGCGCCCGGTGTTGCCGATGATCGTGGGGATGAAGGGCGGCGCCGTCTGCGCATTGCCCGAGGTCAGCAGCACCGCGAACGCATATTCGTTCCAGGCGAAGATCAGGCAGAAGATCGCGGTCGAGGCGATGCCGGTGGCGGCCTGCGGCAGCACGACCTTCACGAAGGCCTGAAACCGGGTGTAGCCGTCGATCAGCGCCGCTTCCTCGTATTCGCGGGGGATCTCGTCGATGAACCCTTTCAGCAGCCAGACCGCCAGCGACAGGTTCACCGCCGTATACAGCAGGATCATGCCCGCATGCGTGTCCGACAGGCCGACCGCGCGGAACATCAGGAAGATCGGGATCGCCACGGCAATGGGCGGCATCATCCGGGTCGACAGGATGAAGAACATCAGATCGTCCTTCAGCGGCACCCGGAAGCGGGAAAAGGCATAGGCCGCAAGCGTGCCCAGCACCACCGACAGGAAGGTCGATCCGAACCCGATGATGACCGAGTTCATGAACATCTCGCCAAAGCGCGAGGGGCCGCTGATCACCATGCCCTTGTCCTGCACGATCCGGTCGTACCATGTGGTCGCGGGGTTTTCGGCCAGTTGCTCGGCCGAGGCGCGGTTCTGGATGGTGAAGAGGTTGACGTAGCCTTCCAGCGTCGGCTCGAAGAACACCTTGGGCGGATAGGCGATGGCATCGTTGGTCGATTTGAACCCCGTCGCCATGATCCACAGAAGCGGCAACAGCGTGATCAGCGCATAGGCCACGACCAGCAGCCCGGCGGTCCATTTCATGCCGCGCGACGGTTCGGTGATGGAATAGCTGCTCATCGGTTCTTCACCCTGTTCAGCGCCTTCACATAGATCGAGGCAAGGCCGAAGACGGTGACGAAGAGGATCACCGCATAGGCCGATGAATAGCCCGTCCGCCACTTCTCGAACGCTTCGCGCTTGAGGTTGATCGAGGTGACCTCGGTGGTCGATCCGGGGCCGCCGCCGGTCAGCTGCACGACAAGGTCGAACATCTTGAAATTCTCGATGCCCCGGAACAGCACCGCCAGCATCAGGAAGGGCAGGACCATCGGCACGGTGATCGTCCAGAACTGCCGCCATTTCGACGCCCGGTCGCATTCCGCCGCCTCGTAGATCGACTCCGGGATCGAGCGCAGCCCGGCCAGACAGATCAGCATGACGAAGGGTGTCCACATCCATGTATCGACGATCACGATGGACCAGGGCGCCAGGCGCACGTCGCCGATCATGCTGAAGGACGTCGGATCGGCCCCGGTGAAGAAGGTCACGATGTAATTGAAGATCCCGATCTGCGGCTGATAGAGGAAGGTCCAGAAGTTGCCCACGACAGCGGGCGAGAGCATCATCGGCAGGACGATGATCGTCGTCCACAGGTCGTTGCCGCGGAATTTCTGGTTGATCAGCCAGGCCAGCGCGAAGCCGATCAGCACCTGAAAGAACAGCGTCCAGAACACGAAATGCGCCGTGGCCTGCATCGTCTGCCAGATCTCGGGGTCGTTCAGGATGCGCTGGTAATTGCGCAGGCCGACCCATTCGACCTCGGCGCCGGGGCGGTTGGCGCGGTAGTTGGTGAAGCTGAGGTAGATCGTCCAGATCAGCGGAAAGATGTTGACCGCCAGAAGCAGGATCACCGTCGGCCCGATGAAGATCCATGCAATGGCGCGGTCGGACAGACCCCGTATACGGCGCGAGATACGCTGCGGGGTCGCGCTTGCGGCGCGATCAACCAGTGTCTCGGACATGAGACATCCTTCCGGGATATTGCGGAAAGTCAGAGGGCAGGGGAAGCGGGCGGGGGGGGGGGTGCCTCCGAAGGGACGGAGGCACCCGTTCGGGATCAGAGCTTGCCTTCGTCCTCGAAGACCTCGATCCAGTCGGCGACCAGCGCGTCAAGTGCCTCTTGCGCCGTGCCTTCGCCGGCCACCACATAGCGGTGGACCCGGTTCTGCATGGAAAGAAGCAGTTCGGCATAGGACGGCTCGGCCCAGAAATCCTTCACGATGGCCATACTATCCAGGAAGGTCTGCGCATAGGGCTGGCTTTCGGCAAAGCCCTCGGCCTCGACCACGGCGTTCAGGGCCGAGAACCCGCCCAGTTCCCACCAGCGCTGCTGAACCTCGGGCTGGGCGAACCAGGCGATGTATTCCAGCGCGGCGTCGACGTTCTGCGAATAGGACACGACCGAGATACCCTGCCCGCCAAGCTGGGCGAAATGGCCGGCCGGGCCTGCGGGGTTGGGGAAATAGCCGGTCCGGTCGCCGCCGACATTGGCATCCTGATCCACGCCCGGCCAGATGAAGGCAAAGTTCATCTGAAGCGCGACCTGCCCCGAACGGAAGGCGTCGATCGTTTCGGACATGTACCAGTCCGACGATCCCGGCGGGGTGCAGCAGTCGTAAAGCTCCTTGTAGAACTCGAGGCCCGCGACGGCGCCTTCGGAATTGACGAAGCCGTCAAGCTCGTAGGGATTGTCGGGGCTGCCGTAGGTGAAGCCGTAGTTATAGAGGGCGTTGGTCACGCCCATGGTGATCCCTTCGGATCCGCGTTCGGTATAGATCGCGGCGCCATAGACGGTCACGCCGTCGATCTCGCGGCCCTGAAAGAATTCGGCGATGTCCTTCAGCTCTTCCAGCGTCGCGGGCACGTCGAGTGCGCGGCCGTAGGTCTCCTGGAATTCCGCCTGCATATCCTCGCGCTCGAACCAGTCGCGGCGGTAGGTCCAGCCGACGACATCGGCGAAGGCGGGCAGGGCCCAGTAGTTGGGTGTCCCCTTGGGCCATTCGGCATAGCCGGTGACGGTGGCTGGGATGAAGGCATCCATGCTGATGCCCTGTTCGTCGAAGAAATCGTTGAGCTGGATATAGTGCCCCGATTCAGCGGCCAGCCCGACCCACTGGCTGTCGCCGATCATCAGGTCGCACAGCTGCCCGCGCGAATTCAGCTCGTTCAGCATCCGGTCGGCGAAGTTGGGCCATGGGACGAATTCGAACCGCATCGTATGACCGGACTGGGCTTCGAAGTCGCGCGACAGCTCGATCAGCGCGTTGGCTGGGTCCCAGGCAGCCCAGCACAGCGTCAAGTTCGCGGACTGCGCGGCGCTGGCACTGGCAATCACGGCTGCCAAGGCAACCGATATCGGTCTCAGGCGATTCATCAGACGTCCTCCCAGGGTTGGCCGTGGCCCCCTCGCCGCGGCTGATACGGTGAGTCTGCGTAGCTGAGGTGCGTACCTCAGATCAAGAACTTTCTGAGGTACGCACCTCATTTCGTGTTGCGTCCGATGGAAATCCACAAGAAAGTTGGGGCCCTGACCATACAGATCATGACAAGACCGGAATGAGCCCAACCACCCGAGACCTTGCACGAGAGGCGGGCGTCAGCCTTGCCACGGTGGATCGCGTCCTGAACGGACGCACCGGCGTTCGTCAGGCCACGGTCGACGCGGTCACGGCCGCCATCGCGCGCATCGGTTACATACGCAATCAGTCGGCGGCCAATCTGGCGCGCGGGCGGACCTACCGATTCGAGTTCCTTCTCCCCCGTAGCGGTGATGAGTTCCTCGCCAGTGTCATTGCCCGGATCACCGAGACCCAAGCCGCGTTCAAGGCCGACTCGGTGGATATCGGCTATCGCCAGTGCCTCGAGAACGATCCGCACCAGATTTCCGCGACCCTGTCGACCATCACCTCCGACGCGGTCGACGGCATCGCGATCATGGCGCCCGAATCCCCGCAGGTCCGCGATGCAATGCTCAGGCTGATGGATCGCGGCGTGCATGTGGTTCAGTTCGTTTCAGGGCAACATGACTTGCGCCCGTTCGATTTCGTCGGCGTCGACAACCACGCCGCCGGTGCGACCGCCGGCCGCCTGATCGGCCGCTTCACCCATGAACGGCCCGGCCAGGTGCTGGTGATCTCCGAGACGATGCACGCGCTCGACAGCGTTGAGCGACGTTTGGGCTTCGACGCCGTTCTTACTGCGGATTACCCGAACCTTGTCGCCTTGCCGTCACTGGAGACCCGTGGCGATCCCGCGCGCACCCGCGTCGTGATCCGCAACGCCTATACCAGCCACAATGACATTGCCGCCGTCTATGTGCTGTGTTCCGAAGCGCGCCCCGCTCTGGAGGGGATCGCCGAATTCAGCGACCCGACCGCACAGGTGATCATCGCGCATGAACGCACCCGGTTCACGGAACGCCAGCTGTGCGATGGCACGCTCGACGCCGTGATTGCGCAGGACCCTGGCCATCTCGTTCGCAGCGCGGTGCGTCTCCTGCGCGCGCGCTCGGATGGCCGCACCCCGCTCGCCTCGCAGGAAAAGATCCGTATCGAGATCCTGCTGAAGGAAAATCTGGGCGATGATATCCCCTTGAAGGGTGTGGTTTAGCTTGTGCTGATCGTCAGCATTGGGCGGGATACCGGCCTGCTTGATCCGCATGAGACGACGACAAGTCTGTTGACGGGTTCAAAGGTGATCGGGCCTCGATCCAGTGGATCGACTCCCCTGACGAACCCCCATCGGCAAACAGAATGTGACCGGGCACCGCAAGTTGCCAGATCGTCGGAAGCGCATATGAGGCTCAGGGACGACATCCGACCGGCGGCTTCGGGCCGGATGCGTCGAACCGATGAACACTTTGCGAGGGGGCTGAGGCCATGATGCAGGTGGGTCGCCCGGTCGCGGCATCCAGCCCTTGCAGGCGGCTTGCATGCATGACCGGTCTCAGCCGGCGATCAGAAGTCCCTTTGGCCGTAATCCACTTCGCTGACTGGTTCCAGCCAGTGAACGCCCACGCTGTCCTCGGCCTCCTGCATTGCGATGTGGCGCATCAACGTGTCCGGGCCGGCGCCGTGCCAATGCTCTTCGCCGGGCGGGATCCAGACCCGATCACCGGCGCGGATCGTCCGCACCGGGCCGCCCCTGCACTGGATCAGACCGGAGCCCGAGACGACCAGCAATGTCTGGCCCAGCGGATGCGTATGCCAATGGGTCCGCGCCCCGGGCGTGAAGGTGACCATGAGGGACATCAGGGCCCTGGTCTCGCCGGGCTCGCAGATCGGTTCCTGCCACACGGTGCCGGTGAAATACTCACCGGGGGCGGGCCGTGACGGGGTCGAACTGGCGGGTCGGATCTCCATGGCGATCTCCTGATGCTGGCGAATGGTCTAGCTGATCCTGACCAGGCCTGCGACACCAAACGCACCGCTGGTCCGGGGCCTGGTGCTTTAGCGAGGGACTGCTATCGGGATCTGGGTTGCCCGACTGCTTGGCCGGCAGCTTCGGGATCGTCGCTGCGGTTCCCCTGGCCCGGAGCGCGTTTCGCGATCAAGCCTGGGCAAGATGGATGCACGCGCTGGAGGGGGATCGCATCGGCAAACGTCGGCATCGCGCAAATGGTTTCCTTGCTCGAATGGTCATGAAACCAGGCCGCCGTCGATGGCCATGGCCTTGGCAGTAATGTAGCGGGCCCCCATGGAAGCGAGGAAGAGATAGGTGGGCGCGATGTCGACAGGCGCCGCTTGGCGCCCGAGGGGGACACCCTCAGCGACGAGGCGGGCATGGGTCTCTGCCCCGCCGAGATGCGAGATGATCGGCGCGTTGAAACCGGTGTCGACCCAGCCGGGACAGATCGTGTTCACCGTGATCCGCCGCGGCGCCAGCTCAAGTGCAAGCGCCGTCGAGAATGCGATGAGTCCCCCCTTGGACGCGGCATAGGCCGTGCCGCCGGGACCACCGCGCAAGCCCGCGATCGAGGCGGTGTTGAGGATCGCCCCGCGCGTCGATTGTGCCAGATGCGGGATCGCGGCGCGGCAGGTCAGGAAGGGCCCGCGCAGGTTGATGGCCATGAGACGGTCCCAGTCGGCGATCGTTGTCTCGGTCGCTTCGCCCACGATCTGGACGCCCGCCACGTTGATGAGGACGTCAAGGCCGCCAAGCGCGGCGACGGCCTCGGCGACCATGCGGGTGGCGTCCTGTTCCTGCGCGACATCGCCGGTGATCGCGGTGGCGCCGGTCGCGCGGGCGGTTTCGGTGACGGCGGGCGACAGGTCGGCCAGCGCAAGGCGGGCGCCGTGAGCCGCGAACCCTTCGGCCACGGCGCGGCCGATGCCGGTGGCCGCACCGATGATGGCGACGCGGAGGTTCTCAAGATCGTGGTTCATGCACGGGTGACCTGCGTCTGGCCGCCGCCTGTGGCGGTCGTCTGGATGGCGGAGATGGTGGGGACGTTGAAGCGCAGCTCGGCAGCCGAGAGGGCCGCAAATCCGACCTCGTCGGCGCTGCGGACGGCGTCTTGCCGGCCGGTGCGGCCGGCGGCCCTTGCCTGCGCCATGGCGGTGGCGCGGTCGAATTCATGCCCCGCGGCGCGTGCAAGCTGGGTCCGGCCGCAGGCATTGGTGGCGGTGAACATGGGCGCGCCTTTCGAGGTCAGAGGCGAAGCCCGCTCTTCGGATCGAAGAGCGAGATGCCGGCAGGATCGAAGCCGATGTGGACGGTGTCCTGCAGTGCGGGGCCGATCTCGGGCGGGACACGGGCCGAAAGGCGCTGACCATGCAGGTCGAGCCAAAGGAGCGTATCGGCTCCCATCGGCTCGCGCGCCGTGAGGCGGGCGGGATGGGTGCCCAGAGTGACCTCGGGATGAACCGAGACCCGTTCGGGGCGGATGCCGAAGGTGACGGGGCCAGGTGCGGGTGGTTTTGCAAAGGCATAGGCAGATAGGTCGATCCGGGCGGGGCCGATGTCGAGGGTCTGGTCCGCAAGCGTCGCATCGAGGAAGGACATCGCGGGCGAGCCCACGAAATCGGCGACGAAGCGGGTCGCGGGGCGGCGATAGATATCTTCAGGCGTGCCAATCTGCTGGATGATTCCGCCGCTCATCACCGCGACGCGGGTGGCAAGCGTCATCGCCTCGATCTGGTCATGGGTGACGAAGATGAAGGTCGCGCCGAGTCTTTCGTGCAGGGACTTGATCTCGGCCCGCATCTCGTTGCGCAGTTTCGCGTCGAGGTTCGACAGCGGTTCGTCGAACAGGAACAGCCGCGCCTGTCGGACCAGTGCACGGCCGATGGCAACGCGCTGGCGCTGGCCGCCGGACAGCTGGCCGGGCTTGCGGTCCAGAAGGTGGGTGATCTGCAGCAGGTTCGCGGCCCAGGTCACGCGCTCTTCCATCTGGGCCTTGGTCGCCCCCGAGACGCGCAGGGCGAAGGCCATGTTCGCCCGTGCGGTCATCGTGGGGTAGAGGGCATAGGACTGGAAGACCATGCCGATCTCTCGTTCGTTGGGCTCCAGCGCGGTCACGTCGCGGTCGTCGAAGTGGATGCGGCCCGACTGCACCTCGTCCAGCCCCGCGATGGCCGACAGCAACGTGGACTTGCCGCAGCCCGAGGGGCCGAGGAGGACGAGGAACTCTCCGGGAGTGATATCGAGCGAGACGTCCTTCAGCACCTGCACGGTGCCGTAGGAGCGGACGAGGTTTTCGATACGGACGCGGGTCATGTCATCCCTTCACCGCCCCGGCTGTGACGCCGCGGACGAAGTATTTGCCGGAAAAGAGGTAAAGCAGCAGAGGCGGCAGCGCGGTCAGCAGCGTCGCCGACATGTTGACCGCATGGTCGGGCACGCCGGTTGCGTTGGTTGCGGCCAGCGAGGCGACCGAAACGGTCATCGGCTGCCAGTTCGCCCCTGCAAAGATCAGGCCCAGCAGGTAATCGTTCCAGACCCCGGTGACCGAAAGGATCCCCGCCACGATGAAGATGTTGAGCGAGAGTGGCAGGATGATCAGCCGCCAGGTCTGGAAGAAGCCCGCGCCGTCGACCCGGGCAGCCTTGATCAGTTCGGGCGGCAGGCCGACATAGAAGTTGCGGAAGATCAGCGTCAGGATCGGCAGGCCAAACAGGACATGAACGGTCACGATGGCGGCAAGCGTCTGGTGAAAGCCGCCGATGGCGAACATGCGCACCAGCGGATAGATCATCACCTGATAGGGCACGAAGGCGCCGATCAGCAGCATCGCAAGGATCAGGTTCGCGCGGCGCAGGTTCCACATCGCCAGTGCGAACCCGTTGAGCGAGGCGAAGAGCAGCGACAAGCCGGAGGCCAGCACCGTGAGCGTGATCGAATTCCAGAACCGCCCGCTTATGCCGTTGCAGTCTCGCCCGATGCAGGCGCTGGTCCAGGCGATGACATAGGAGTCGAGATCGGGGCTCTGCGGCAGGTCGAAGATCGAGCCGGTGCGCGCCTCGACCCCGTCCTTGAGCGAGGTCAGGAAGACGATCACCAGTGGAATCATGAAGAAGGCGGCCGCGGTGATCAGGAAGGCATAAAGCCCGATGCGACCGATGATGACGCCAGAATTGCGGGTTGTGCTCATGTGGCGGCCTCCCCCCCGCGGCGGGAGAGCGCGCTAATGGCCAAAATAGCGGCGACGGTCAGCAGGCGCAGGGTTTCCGCCGCCGAGGCGAGGCAGACGCTTTGGCGGGCGAAATAATGGTCGATGATGAATTTCGCCGGCACGTCCGTGGAAAAGCCCGGCCCGCCACCGGTGAGGACGACGATCAGCTCGTAGCTTCGCACCACATTCATCGACAGAAGGACAAGGCAGGTCACGACCACCGGCCACAACATCGGGATCACGACATGCAGATACATCCGCCAGCGCGGGATGCCGTCCACGCGTGAGGCACGCCAGATTTCATGGTCGATGGATTGCAGGCCCGCGAACAGGATCACCATGGTCAGCCCCGCCGAATGCCAGACCCCGGCGATGACAAGGGTGTAGATCGCGCGGTCGGGGCTGGAGAGAAGATCGAGTGTGAAGTTCTCCCATCCCAGGCTGCGGACGAAATCCTGCAGCCCGGTGGTGGGGTTGAGCAGCCATTTCCACGCCAGCCCGGTGACGACAAAGCTGAGCGCGATAGGATAGAGAAAGATCGTCTGCAGGATACTCCGCCCCTTGACCCCCTGATCCAGCAGGATGGCAAGGACCAGGCCGAACAGCAGACAGAAGCCGATGTAGAGACCGCCGAAAATGAACAGGTTCTGATAGGCGACCTGCCAGCGTTCGGTGTTGAGCAGGCGCTCGTACATGTCGAAACCGGTCCAGCGATAGACCGGCAACATGCGCGAGGGCGTGAAAGACAGCACGATCGTCCACAAGATCGAGCCGTGATAGCCGATGACGGTCAGCAGGATCGTCGGCAGCAGCACAAGCTGCGCGACTGTCCGGGGTCGCAGCCGGGGCCGTGTCCTGTGGCTGATCGTCATGTGGCGGCCTTGGTCAGGGCTTGGCAGGGGTCAGGCGGGGCGACCTGGAAGGCCGCCCCGCTGATCCGGGGTGCAGGGAGGAACACCCTAGAAATCGTTGAGGATGATGCCGGCAAACTGCGCCGCTGCGTCTTCGGGCAAGATCGCGGTGTTGGACCAGAAGTTGACGATGAGGTCCGTCACTTGCCCGGAGGCGTCGGACGAGACGATCGCCGAGGCGTTGGCAACCCCTCGATCCTCGGCCATGCCTTGCGCGACCATCTGCGAGCATTCCGTCAGGACCGAGGTATCGGCATCGGTCCGGGTGGGGATGGAGCCCTTGTCGATCGAGAAGGCGGTCTGCGTCGCGGGATCGAGCTGGGCGCGGATGAAATCATCCTGTCCCTGGCTGTCGCGCCCCAGGTCGGGGATCATGAAGCCGGTTGAGCCGACGATCCAGGTGTCTCCGCCCGCGATGGCACAACCCCAGTCGGTGCCATATTCATGGCCAAGCGCGGCCAGCTCGCCGCCTGCCCAGCTGCCCATGACGAAGATACCGGCCTGCCCGTTGGCCACAAGGCCAAGCGTTTCGGTCCAGCCCCGGTTCGCACTGCCATCGTCGGCCAGCAGCGACAGTTCGCGCAGGATGCGGAACGATTCGGCGATCTCGGGGCTGGCGCCGACGTCGGCGTCCTGATCGCCGTAGAACGCCATGTAGCGATCCTTGCCCAGAAGCGAGCCGAGGATCGAGAAGTGGAGAATGTTGAGCTGCCATCCCTGCGCGCCCACCGCGATCGGTATGAAACCTGCCTCGGCCAGTGCGGGGGCCTGTTCAAGGAATTCGACCCATGTCGCGGGGGGCTGCAGCCCGGCCGCCTCGAACACCGGGACGGAATACCAGATGAAGTTCTGCGTCTCGACGGCCAGCGGCACAGCATAGAGCTGACCCTCGGGGCCGCTGACGATCTCGAGCGCGAATTGCGGAACGGTATCGACCAGCCCTTCGGCATCGGCAAAGCTTCGGATATCGCGCAGGATGCCCTGTTCGCCAAGGTCCTGCGCCTGCTTGCCGATCGAGCCGAACATCGCGCCCGGAGGATCGCCACCGCCAATGCGCGAAGAGAAAAGTGCCTGCGCGCCGGTGTTGCCGTCCGGGGGCACGATCTCGACCCAGGTTGAGCCAAGGGCCTCGACCTTGTCGGCGACGTGCTGGATGGCTGCGGATTCGGCAGCCGTATTGAGCCAATGAATGACTTCAACCTGTTCGGCCTGCGATGAGCGCAGCAACGGCGGTCACTCCGCCAAGGCGGTTCAGATGACGCATGTTTCCCTCCCTGTGCCGGATCGTCCGGCGGTCACATCTGCGCGCGGCCTTGTTGTCCATGCCGCGATTCGCGCCCCGACTTTCGGTCGCGAGAAGGGAAGAAGGCAAATGCAGATCCCATCAGATCACATCAGCATTTGGCTCTGCGGGTCTTCGAACAGCGAATTCTTCCCGGGAATCAGACAAAATCTGATTGAAAAAACGTCACGCGTCGATTGACGGAACCTCGAAACCATCCGAGTCTTGGGCGCAGTCAAGAAGCGCCAAGGTGGTCGGTCAAGGCACAGGCCCTGCGGCCTTGGAGGAAAGGGTCCGGCATGGCCAGGGCGACGATCGCCGATATCGCCCGGATCGCGCAACTCTCGACCGCGACGGTAGACCGTGTTCTCAACGGGCGCGCGGGGGTGAGTGCCGCGAACCGGCTGCGGGTGATGCGGGCGGCGCGCGACCTGCAATACCTGCCGGTCGAAGGGGGCACGGTGCTGCCGACGCAGCCGGCGCGGCTCGAATTCTTTCTGCCCCGGGGTCAGCAGGCCTTTCTGCGCGACGTGGCCCACCGGATCGAGGAATTTGCCGCATCGCTGCCGCTTGTCGCCTCCTGCCAGGTGCATGACCTGCCCGATCTCACGCCGCAGGCCTTTGCGGCGGCGCTTGAGCGTGTCGATCTTCGCACGCAGGGGGTGGGTGTGGTGGCGGTGGATCATCCACTATCGCGGCTGGCGCTCCGCGATCTGGTGGAAGCGGGGGTCAAGGTGGTGACCTTCGGGTCGGATATCCTTGGAACCCCGCGTGCCGCCTATGTGGGGCTGGACGACCGGGTGGCAGGGCGGACGGCGGCGCTGATCATGGGCCGCTTTGCGCGCGGACGAGCGGGGAAGGTCGGGCTTGTTGTCGGTCAGCGTGCCTTCCACGGCCAGCAAGAGCGGGAACTGGGCTTCGTGACCCTGATCGAGCAGGAGTTCCCCGCGCTTCAACTCTTGCCCGCCGTCGACCTGATGGCCGACAACGACCGCGGCGAGGCCCTGATGCGCGAGTTGCTGGCCGCACATTCCGACCTGGTCGGGGTCTATTCCATGCGCGGGGGGCGGACCGGCATGGCCCGCGCCCTTGCCGAGGTAGACCGCTCCCGGCGGCCTTTCGTCATCATGCATGACCTGTCCGACACGACGCGGCGCAGCCTTGCCGCCGATCTGATCGATCTTGTCATCGACCAGAACGCGCGGCTGGTGGCGGAGCAGGTGGTGATCCGGCTCTTGGGGGCAATCGCTTCGACCGGGGTGTTCCTGCCCGAGCATTTCATCGAACCCCGGCTGATCTTTCGCGAAAACATTCCCGACTGATCGGCGCGCCCGGACGAAGAGCCGTTCGAACCGCAGGTCCTGCAAGTCATGCGGCGCCTGTTGAAGGCCTGGTACGGCGTCGAGGATGTCGATACCGGTTGCGCGGACCACCGGTTCGGCCAGCAGCATGCGGGCGACACAACGGGCATGCGCATTGCCAGGACAGGCGTGCGGGCCGCTTCCGAAGGCCGGATGGGGGTTCGGTTTACGGTCGAGACGGATCGTGTCGGGGTCAGTGACGATAGCGGGGTCGTGGTTGGCGCGGCCGCAGCAGAGACCAAGCCGCTGTCCGGTGGCGACGGGCATGATCGCCAGGGCGCTGAAGAATAAGCTTGGCCTGCCCGTCATCGCCGAATGGGCGAGGGCAGGGGGATGTGCGACCGCCTTCCGCAGCAGTGATCCGCACATGAAGAAGCGGGGGCGACTTGCGTCACCCCCGCTCCTATCGTCACGTCGGTGGGGCCTGCGTTCAGGCCAGCGCGAGGTTCGTCGCGGATTCACGACCGTTGCGGTCGCTTTCCATGTCGAATGTCACGGCCTGGCCGTCGTTCAGCTCACGGATCCCTGCGCGTTCCAGCGCGGTCACATGGACGAACACGTCCTTGGACCCATGCGCGGGGGCGATGAAGCCGAAACCTTTGGTGGCGTTGAACCATTTCACGGTGCCATTGGCCATCGTGATGTCTCCTGTATTGTTTGCCATCCGCGTGATCGCGATGACCCGGCCCAGTGTCGTCAGAGTCGCAACTGAAGCCGTAAGGAGACAGAAGGTCGAAAGAAGATGCTTTGCCCGACCTACATGCCCATCAACCGGACTGATTACAAGCCACCCCCGCAAATAAACCCGCAAGCGATGCGCCGCCAGCCAGCGCCAGGTTCTTGCCAAGGTTGGGGCGCAGGGCGAACCATCGGGACAAGATGATCTGCGTGGCGACGCCCGGCGCGTAACCCATGGCGACATTGGTGCAGTCTCCTGCGGCGAGCCGCCTTAGTCTTGATGGTGGCAAAGCTCTCGCCGATGTCTGCCGGCACAGCCTTTTGACCGGTGAGGGACTGTCAGCGCTCGATGGCGGATATTGACATCGGCCGGGTCCGTTTCGACGCCGGGGCAGGCCAGCCACGTGGTCTCGGCCGCGACCAGCTCGCCATCCTCGGCCACCTTGCAGGGGACGGTCCAGCCGAACCTGGCCATGCTGGCGGCGATCTTCGCCACCTGGGCGTCGCCATGCACCGGCTTGTCGCCAACTGGCTTCCCCGGTGAAAATGCCAGCCGACAGCAAACGGCCGCGCTCCGCCACCCCGTCTACGGATCGAGACCGGCAGGCACCATGGCAGGGGGACGATCCACCCGGCCCCAAGCGGTCGGTCGCACTCCCAGGAACACTGCAATGCAGCTTCAACGAACCGACCGTTCGTTCTTGTCGCAGCTGATCCTTGGCGGTCAACGTCGCTGATACGGACCAGCCGGGCTGGTTGATGCGTGCGGGATCAGCATCCATAGTCGGCACAGGGGCGAAGCCTTGCTGTCAACACCTCTGACCCGAATCCATTCGCCACGCGAAAGAGAACCATGATCGATCATGACGCGACCGACCAGCTGGCCGCCCTGCGTGCGGGAACCGTCACGGCCCGCGAACTGATGGCGCAAACGCTGGATCGGATCGACCGGCTCAACCCTGCAGTGAATGCGGTTGTGGCCCTGCGCGATCGCGACAGGCTGCTGGACGAGGCAGACCACGCGCCGCCCGGTCCGTTGCAGGGGCTGCCGATGGCCATCAAGGACCTGGCCGAGACGGCGGGGATTGTGACCAGTCACGGCTCGCCCGCGTTTCGGGACAATGTGCCTGACGAAGACTGTCCGATGGTCGCGCGGCTGCGCCGGGCAGGGGCTGTCATCATCGGCAAGACCAACACGCCCGAATTCGGGCTGGGCTCGCATAGCTACAACCCCGTCTATGGCGTCACGCGCAACCCCTATGACCTGACACGCTCGGCAGGTGGATCGAGCGGGGGAGCAGGCGCCGCGCTGGCCAGCAGGATGGTGGCGCTGGCGGACGGGTCGGACATGATGGGTTCGCTGCGCAATCCAGCGGGATGGAACAATGTCTTCGGGTTTCGGCCCAGCTATGGCCTTGTGGCTGGCGGGGGTCCGGGTGACGTGTTCCTGGACCAGCTTTCGACAGAGGGCCCCATGGCGCGGTCTATCCGCGACCTCGAGCTGTTGCTGGCCATCCAGTCCGAGCACGATCCGAGGCACCCGCATGCCAGCGGCCCCTACCGTGATGCAGGCCCGCGCGGCAAGCTGAGGATCGGCTGGCTGGCCGATTGGGGCGGCGCCTACGCGACCGAGCCGGGTGTCCTTGAACTGTGTGAGGCCGCGGTTGGCGTATTCGAGTCCCTGGGCCACAGCGTGACCATACTGCCCCCTCCCTTTCCGGCCGAAGCGCTCTGGCAGGCATGGACCGTGCTGCGAAGCTGGGCGATTGCCGGGAATTCGGGGGCGTTGCTGCGGCAATCGCCCGACATGATCAAGCCCGAGCTGCAATGGGAAATCGAACAGGGCCTCGCGGTGACGGCCGAAGATGTTCGCAAGGCCAGCGCCATCCGCTCCGACTGGTTCCGCTGCACCGCCGGGATGGAGGTCGACATCCTGGCACTGCCGTCAGCGCAGCTGTTTGCCTTCGACGCCGGTTGGCACTGGCCAAAGGCCATCGGCCGAACTGCGATGGATACCTATCATCGCTGGATGGAGGTGGCCGTGCCCGCGTCCCTCACCGGACTGCCCGCGCTCTGCGTCCCGGCGGGGTTCGGTCTGGCGGGCACTCCGATGGGTCTTCAGCTGATCGGCCATCGGGGTCGGGATGCTGCTGTTCTCAACCTCGGGCGGGACTATGAAGCGGCAACCAACTGGATCGCGCAGCAACCAGAAGTGTAAGCGGGTCGCGGCCATTCCGTGCCCCGCTCTGCACGATGCGCAGGTCCGCTCAGGGCTCATGCCGTTGAGATACAGCCCGCCAAGGCCCATCGCCCGAAGCTCGCGTCCAGCAGCGGGAGGCGCGACAGGTGATCCGGCGGGTCGCTCATGGGATGTCCTGCCCGGCGGCGGGTGCTCGGGGCGGAACGACTTCGCGCAAGTCGTCCCAATCCTTCCAGGCGGGCTCGGGCGGCACAACGCCCGGGCGCGGCGTGAAGGCTGAGGTGCCGTCAGGCCCGGGGATGTAGCGCGGGCAGTTGGGGAAGATCGCCCGCACCTTCACCCGCACCAGCATCTGCGCCCCGATGAACGAGGCGGCTTGGGGATCATCGCGCAGGATCCGCGCCGTGCCGTTCACCCGCAGGCGGCGCGGCTGATCGCCCATCGCGATGAACAACAGCCCGACCGAGGGGTTCACCTGGATGTTGCCGAGGCTTCTGAACATGCCGTTGCCGTCATAGTCAGGGAACGCCAGTTCATCCTTGCCCGTCACGCGAACGAAGCCCGGCATGCCGCCCTTGAACGAGCAGTCCGGCTGCCCCTTGCTGTCCGCCGTGGCGAGCAGAAAGAAAGCAGCACTCTCGATGAAGTCGCGATCCGCGTCGGTGAACACCTGATGCAGGGTGACCGCCTCCAGCCGGTCCGCCAGCCTGCGGCTGGCGAACGCGTCCTGCAACTGGCGGTGGCCCTCATGGTAGAATGCCTGCGTCGTCATGATACCTCCTGTACGGTGAGCGCGGGGCAGGCTGCGGCGATGCCTCAGCCGCTGGCCATCTGGTGAACGGCCGGGGCCGGGGCGATGTTCTGGTTGATGCGGAAAAGGTTCTCCGGATCATATCTCGCCTTGATCCGCGCCAGCCGCGCGTGGTTCGGGCCATAGGCGGCCGTGATGCGACCTGCATCCTCCTCGCCCATCATGAAGTTCACATAGCCACCTTCGCGCGTGTGGGGGCGCACCGCCTGCCAGTAACCCCGCGCCCAGTCCTTCAAATCCGAGGCCTTCGCCGGATCGGGGTCGACGGCGGCAATGACCATCGACCAGCGCGCATCACGCGCGGGCCATGCCGTGGCGGCGGTATCGACCGCCGATGCGGCACCATCGACCGGGTAGAGATGCATCAACGACAGATCGCTTGGCGCCTGTCTGATCTGTGCGATATGCGCGTCAATCGCGGCATCGGGCAGGTCGCTGACATAGGCGCCCTTCCAGTACCATTGCAGGCCGGGCGGGAAGAACGGGTCGAACATGCCCTGAAGGGCCGGGAACGGCATCTCGCTGCGCCAGTCGAACAGCGGCGGCGGCAACCGGTCCATCAGAGGGGCCATTGCCCTGGTGCCCGCCTCGGCAGTGCCGTCATAGCAGGCGATGATCGCGCAGGCGCGCTTGCCCTGATGCTCGGCCGGGAACGGGTCAACCGGCGGGACGGTCTTGAGCCCGACAAACCCGCCGACCTCGCGCGGGGCAGTGCGCTGGAACTCGGAAAAGGCCTGCATCACGGCCTTTGCATCGTCGATCCCCCAGAAGACCGGCCCG
>JAFIEN010000444.1 GCA_020832515.1 Rubellimicrobium sp.
GGACCGGCATGGCAAGCCCCACCGGGAGCAATGCCGAATAGGGGCCTCGCGCGGGATCTTCCCGCAGGGACGCTTCAACCCGAGAGGCCCGGGTTGGCAGCTTCAGGCCCGTCGGCAACGGCAGGTCGAGAGGAATGATCATCCATCCGGGGGCAACCCCGGAGGACAGAATCCGGCTTACAGGCCGTCCGCGCGTCTGCCCGCCCCAGGGGGCGCCCTACTCGAACTCGACCAGCAGGTCCTTGGCGTCGATCTGGGCGCCGGCCTGCACATGGACGGCCTTGACCGTGCCGTCGCGGTCGGCATGCAGGCCAGTTTCCATCTTCATCGCCTCGATCGTCAGGAGCAGGTCGCCCTTGTGGACGGGCTTGCCGACCTGTGCCGCGATGGTTGCCACGACACCGGGCATCGGGGCACCCACATGGGCGGGATTGCCGGCCTCGGCCTTCGGGCGCTTGGGGGCGATCGCGGCGGCGCGGCGGTTGGGCACGCGGACGGTGCGGGGCTGGCCGTTCAACTCGAAGAAGACGCGCACCTCGCCTTCGTCGGTCGTCTCGCCCACGGTCTGCAGGCGCACTTCCAGCGTCTTGCCCGGGTCGATCTCGACCGCGATCTCCTCTCCCGGCTTCATGCCATAGAAGAAGGTGCGGGTCGGCAGGGCGCGGACCGGGCCGTAGCTGCGGTGCCGGCCCATGTAATCGAGAAAGACCTTGGGATACATGAGGTACCCCATGAGGTCTTCGTCATCGACCTTGCGCCCCTCCAGCTCCTTGGAGAGTTTCACGCGCACCGCCTCGAGATCGACGGGTGCCATGCCCTTGCCGGGCCGTTCGCTCAGCGGTGCCTCGCCCTTGAGCGCCTTTCTCAGGATCGGCTCGGGCCAGCCGCCGGGGGGCTGGCCAAGGTTGCCCTTGAGCATGTCGATCACGCTGTCGGGAAAGACGACATCGACCTCGGGATCCTCGACCTGCGCCCGCGTCAGGCCCTGGCTGACCATCATCAGCGCCATGTCGCCCACCACCTTGGACGAGGGCGTGACCTTCACGATATCGCCGAACATCATGTTCACATCGGCATAGGCCTGCGCCACCTCGTGCCAGCGCTCTTCCAGACCAAGCGACCGCGCCTGCGCCTTGAGATTGGTGAACTGCCCGCCCGGCATCTCGTGCAGATAGACCTCGGATGCGGGGGCCTGCAGGCCGGACTCAAACGCCGCGTAATGGGCGCGGACCTGTTCCCAGTAATTGCTGATCTCGCGGATGGCTGCGATGTCGAGGCCGGTTTCGCGGTCAGTATGACGCAACGCCTCGACGATGGAGCCCAGCGTCGGCTGCGAGGTATTGCCCGAGAGCGCATCCATCGCCCCGTCCACGGCATCGACGCCAGCGGCCGAGGCGGCAAGGATCGTGGCGATGGCCGCGCCCGAAGTATCATGGGTGTGGAAATGGACGGGGATCGAAACCTCGTTCTTCAGCGCCCGGATCAGCGCCGTCGCGGCGGGCGCCTTGAGAAGGCCCGCCTTATCCTTGAGTCCCAACACATGTGCACCCGCATCCTCAAGCTCGCGGGCCATGCCGACGTAATACTTCAGGTCGTACTTGGCGCGGTCGGGATCGAGGATATCGCCGGTATAGCAGATCGCCGCTTCGCAGATCCTGTTCGTCTCGATCACCGCGTCCATGGCGACGCGCATGTTCTCGACCCAGTTGAGGCTGTCGAAGACGCGGAAAACATCGACGCCCGATTTCGCCGCCTGTGCCACGAAGGCCTGCACCACATTGTCGGGATAGTTGGTATAGCCCACCGCGTTCGAGGCGCGCAGAAGCATCTGCGTCATGATGTTGGGCATGGCGGCCCGAATGTCGCGCAGCCGCTGCCAGGGGCACTCCTGAAGAAAGCGATAGGCCACGTCGAAAGTGGCCCCGCCCCAGCATTCCACGCTGAACAGGCCCGACATTTTGGCGGCATAGGTGGGCGCCACCCGGATCATGTCGATCGACCGCATCCGGGTGGCCAGAAGCGACTGGTGCCCGTCGCGCATGGTCGTGTCGGTGATCAGCAGGCGCTTTTGCTGCAGCATCCAGTCGGCCACGGCCTTGGGGCCGTCCTGATCAAGCATCTGGCGCGTGCCCATCTGGTAGCTGTCCAGCGTCTTGACGGGTGGGCGCGGCGCGCGCAGGTCCTCGGGCAGCACGGCGCGACCCTCGGTTTCGGGGTGACCGTTGACCGTGATGTCAGCGATATAGGTCAGGATCTTGGTCGCCCGATCACGGCGCTTGCGGAAATGGAACAGCTCGGGCGTCGTGTCGATGAACTTGGTGGTATAGGTATTGTTCAGGAAGGTCGGGTGTTTCAGCAGGTTGATGACGAAGTCGATATTCGTGCTGACGCCGCGGATACGAAACTCGCGCAGGGCCCGGTCCATCCGGGCAATCGCCATTTCGGGCGTGGGCGCGCGCGCGGTGACCTTCGACAGAAGCGAATCGTAATAGCGCGTGATGACCGCGCCGGAATAGGCCGTCCCGCCATCCAGCCGGATGCCCGGGCCGGTGGCCGAGCGATAGATCTGGATACGGCCGTAATCGGGGATGAAGTTGTTTGTGGGATCCTCGGTCGTGACC
>JAFIEN010000445.1 GCA_020832515.1 Rubellimicrobium sp.
GCGCCAGCGGATCGCGGCCGAAGCCCAGAAGCTCGCTCGCCAGGAGCGGCTGCTCCGCCCCCAGCGTGGTGCGGGCGAAGGGCATCAGCCGGTAGCCGCTGGCGGGCGGGCTGCCATAGGTCGTCTCGAACGCAAGCGCCATCTGCGCCCGCGCGCCGTGGGCGCGTGGCATCGTCTCGTCTCCTCGGGGTATGGGAAGGGTTCAGCCGGCCAGCGGATCGGCCGTGGAATAGTGCAGGATGACGGGCACCACCGCCGCCTTGAGGCTGGCCGCGCCCTCGACGGGCAGGTCGACCGGTTCGGGCGCCTCGGCCTCGACCCAGTCGCAAAGGCCACCCAGCGTGCGGTCCGCCGCAATGGCAGCGCCGATGCTGGCGCAGAGGGTGTCAAACGCAGCGTCGCGCGTGGCACCCTGCACGACCACCTCGATCTCGGCGCGGTGCTGGTAGTGAAAGCGCAGCGGCGACAGCGTCACGCCCGGCTCCCCCGGGCTGCCGTCGCGCAGGATCATCAGCCCCGAGGGCGGCACCCGCTCGGGCAGCACCTCGCCGCGCAGCACCGGCACATGCGGCACCGTGCGCAACAGATCCGCCAAAGCGGTGAGGATGGTTTCGCGGGGCGTGGGCATGGCGTGGTTCAACTGCAATAAGTGATTGATGGGAGCACAATGCGCATCCGAAGGTTCAGGCGCCTGCGGAAGCGAACGCTTCAGGTCTTGTTGTGGAGGCACCGAAGGCGTTGGACACCGAAGTCATTGGGCTCGCGGTCGCCTTTCTGATCATTGCCGTGGTCTATGCGGCGGTAGGACAGGCCGGTGCGTCTGGCTATATCGCGATCATGGCACTGTTCGGCTTTGCGCCTCTGGCAATGAAGACAACTGCGCTTGCCCTGAACCTGATGGTTGCCGCGATCGGCACGGCCTTGTTCATGAAGTCGGGCCGATTGTCGTGGCGCAGCGTCTATCCATTTGCGGTTCTTGGCTTTCCCTTTTCGATGCTCGGCGGTTCGATCCATTTGGCAGAGGGCGTGTATTACCCTCTCGTGGGGGCGATCCTGGTGATCTCCGCGTTACAGATGACCTATTCGGCGATGAGATGGCCTGTGGGGCCCGCTGCGCCTGCGAGGGAGGCGCCGTTCTGGGCTGCTCTGGCCACTGGTGCGCTGATAGGCTTCATCTCGGGAACGACCGGAACTGGGGGCGGTGTCTTTCTCGCGCCGGTGATCCTCGCAATGAGATGGGGAACAGCCCATCAAACGGCCGCCACGACAGCGGTCTACAACCTGATGAACTCGGCAGCGGCGTTGATCGGCGCTTCTGCCTATTGGGACCAGATCCCTGTATCGCTTCCGCTTTGGCTGGCGGCAGTCGCCGCAGGCGGGTCCTTTGGGGCTTTCTTCGGAAGCAGGTACCTCTCGGACCGCTGGCTGCGTGGAATCCTTGCCGTTCTGTTGCTGGTGTCCGGGATCAAGCTGCTCTGGTAGAGGAGCCTTTTGCACGTCGTCATTGCCCGACCCGCCCGTCTCCCCACCGTTCCACGATCCGCCCCGGCAGCCCGTCCACGGCCCGCTCTGCATCCCGCGCCAGATCCAGCCTCTTGCGCAGCTTCACCTGTGGCACCAGAAGGAAGATAGGAATGGTGGTGAGCCCGCGCCCGGTCTTCGATCGCGACGCAACGGCGCGGTCTTTCGTGTTCAACCGCCCCTCGGCCACCAGCAGACTGGGCCCCGTCCGCCGATAGACGAAGCGCAGCCGCAGCCCTGTGCGCCGCTCCCATTCGCCGGGCGTGATCCGTCCGCCGCGCGAGGATGTGCCCGCGGCTGGCAGCGGGATCGCGAGCCAGAAGCCGCCCTTCGACCGGATCAGCGGCCCGGTGTCGTGCGCGCGGACGATGACCGGGGCCTTGGACCAGACCACGGCGGCGGCATTGAGGCTGGGCCTGCCCTTTGGGAACTGTTCCGCCCGGATGGTATTGGCCAGTCTCCTGCCCAGCCCCGCGCCGGCGATCTGCCCGCGCCAGGCGGCCTTGAGATCGCGACCGGCCGACTTGACGGCCACCGAGACTGCGCGCTCGCCGGCAGTGACCTCTGCCCGCATCAGCTCGAGAATGTCCGCCGTCACGTCGAACCGCAGCTTCATGATGCCTCCACCGGACGCAAGTCCACCGTCCAGACGAGGCGCTCGCGGTCGCGGATTGGCTCGCCCTGGATGAGGAAGGCCTCGCCGTCGATCTCGATCCGGTCCCCCGGGCGCGGGGCGGGAACCTCGGCCACGCGCAGGTCGATCCGCGTGGTCTCCGACCAGAGCCGGGCGGTGCCGAAGCCGGTGACCTCATCCGCGCGGCGCGTGACCACGCGGATGAGCTGGGGTGCACCACCCTTCGCGATGTAGATGGCGTCGCGGCCAATGGTGCCATCGGCAAAGAGCATGTCGATGGCGGGGGCAAAGGCGGTCATGATCCTGCGTCCCTCATGATCTCTGGCCCCTCATGATCTCTGCCCCGTCATGATCCTTGACCCATCGGTCTCCCCGACCGGTCAGTTCGAGCTGTGCAGGCGGATGGCGAGGCGGGGGCGCTTGTTGACCGGCAGGATCGAGGCCTCGGTCATCA
>JAFIEN010000027.1 GCA_020832515.1 Rubellimicrobium sp.
CCCCCCCCCCCCCCCCCCTTCGCCCCCGCGCGCCCCCCGCGGGCGCCAACCCCCCCCCCGCGGCCGCGCGCGACACGCTGACTGCGCAAGGCATCAGCCTGCGCCTGTCCGACGCGGGCGAGACACGCCATTACGATGCAGGCGCGCGCATCCTGACGCTTTCGCGACGGGCAGCACCACCGACGCGCGATTTCCAGCTGCTCCTGCAACTGGCGCTTCTGACCCGGGACCGGCTGATCGAGGCCACGCTCGATCTGGCGCGTTTCTCCACGCCCGAGGCGCGCGCCATCGCCAAGGTCGGGCTGGCGAATTACTTCGCCGGGGCCGCGCTCATGCCCTATGGACCCTTCCTCGAAGCCGCAGGCGCTTTGCGACACGATCTCGAGCGGCTGGCCGACCGGTTCGGCGCCAGCCTCGAACAGGTGGCCCACCGGCTTTCCACCCTGCAACGGCCCGGGGCCAAGGGCGTGCCCTTCTTCTTCGTCCGGGTCGATCCGGCCGGCACCATCACCAAGCGCCATTCCGCAACGCCCTTGCAATTCGCCCGCTATGGCGGGGCCTGCCCGCTCTGGAACGTGCATCAGGCCTTTGCCCTTCCGGGGCACTGGCTGCGCCAGCTGGCCGAAACCCCCGACGGGGTGCGCTACTTCTGCCTTGCCCGCGACATCAGCAAGTCGGGCGGGGCCTTCGATGCCCCCGTCCGGCGCTATGCCATCGGCCTTGGCTGCGAGTTGCGCCACGCGGCCGGCATCGTCTATGCCGACGGCCTCGACACCGGGCGCGCCGCTGCATATGAACCGATCGGCATCTCCTGCCGCATCTGCGAGCGGCGCGATTGCCACCAGCGCGCCGTGCCCCCGCTGGAACGGCGGCTCAGCGTCGATCCCGACCGGCGCGGCCTGCTGCCATACCAGGTGGTCTGACGCTGCCTCTGTTGCAATCGCGCCTCGCCCACCCCACTATGCCCGCAAGGCCAGCGCAGGAAGAAGCATCATGGAACTGGAAGGCACCAAGACCATCGCGGCGGACCGGGCGACCGTCTGGGAAAAGCTGAACGATCCCGAGATCCTGATGGCCTGCATCCCGGGCTGTCAGGCATTTGAGGGATCACCCGACGAGGGGTTTTCGGCGACGGTCGTGCAGAAGGTCGGGCCGGTCAAGGCGACCTTCAAGGGCGCGGTCACGCTGACAAATGTCGTTCCGGGCGAAAGCTACACGATCACCGGCGAAGGCAAGGGCGGTGTGGCGGGTTTCGCCAAGGGTGCGGCGGATGTGGCGCTGACGGATGTGCCCGAAGGAACCGCGCTTGCCTACAAGGCGCAGGCACAGGTCGGCGGCAAGCTGGCCCAATTGGGCAACCGCGTGATCGGTGGCTTTGCCAGGAAGATGGCCGACGACTTCTTCGAGCGCTTCGTCACCGCGGTCGAGGGGCCGCCGGAAGAGGAAACAACCGAAACCGCCGCCTCCTGAGGCCGGCCGCGCGCCCCGACCCTGCAAATCGCAACGGCGCCCGGGGCGCCCGGGGCCGCCAGTCAACCGACCGGCAGCCGCCAGCCATCCGACCTTCAGGCCGCTTTCGACAATGCCGCCCAGATCTGGTCCTTCAGGCGCATCCGGTCCTTGCGCATCTCTTCCATGTGCAGATCGTCGGTCGGCTCGATGTTCGTCTCGGCCCGGTGGATCGCCCGGTTGACCTCGTGATAGCGCTCGGCCAGCCGGGCGAAATGGGCGTCGCCGGCCTTGAGAGCATGCATCGCCTCGATATGGGCGGGGAATTCCTCGGCCAGTTCATGCGGGGTATGGGACATGGGTTCGGTCCTTCCGGTTGTGCCGGGCCGGTCTGCCCGGCCCGTCTGTCGAACCGACGCTAGCCCGCGCCGCCAGACCGCCGCCTTGATCCCGGTCAAGTCAGTTTCGCGCCGCGCGCCAGCCGGCAGCCTCGGCCTCTTCGGGCGTGCAGAACCACCGTTCGCCCTGGGTTTCGTCGATGATGGTGCGGTCGTAATCGCGGTTGTGGGGCATGTGATAGATCCGCCCGTTGCTCGAGATATTGCCCTTGATGTTGCAATCGCCCGGCGCATCCTGTCCCGCGCGGTGCCGGGGCGCGTCCGGTTGCGGGACCGACCCTTCGCGCCGGAAGACGGCGGGTTCGATGAACTCATGCGACCAGAGACCCGCACCCGCACTCCGCGCCGCGGTTTCCGCACCGACGTAGTCCGACGAAAACTGCCGATAGGCCACGGCCCAGCCCTCGCGGACGATCTCTTCGTTCATGTCGCGGCCATCCACGCGGCAGACCGCCACCATCCGGCCGAACCGGTCGGTGTCGCGTCTTTCACAAGTGGCGGAAGCCCCTTCAAACCGGGCGCGGACCTGCAGTGTTACCCAACCGCCGCAGGCCCAGTCTGCCCCATGGGCGTTCCGGCATGTCTGCTCTCCTTCCGGGGCGTCGATCCCGAACAGGCGGATGCGTGTGGCATGACCCTCAAGACGGATCGAATCGCCATCGGTGACCTGCACCACGCCGGTCAGGCGTTCGGGCGGAGGTTCCGAGGCATCGGGGCGGCCAAGTGCGACCAAAAACAGGGTGCCCGCAAGAGCGGCAACGGAAAGGATGGAACGGAGCCTGAACATTTCGTTAATGTCGGCGCCGATCCGGGCCGGATCAAGGCACGATGGGCAGATCGGTTAACTATTTGTTAAGAATTGTCCGGGTCGTGTTGTCGATCGGACCCGGTCCGGGGCATGCCTCCGACCTTTCCTGCCGATGCGGGCCGGCCACCGCAGACGTCGGACCGCTGTCGCCTCACGGGCTGCGGCCGTCGCGGAGCCAGGTGAAGTAATCCTCGGTCCCCATCTGCCCGCCCTTGAGCGCAAGCTCCAGCCCGTCGATGCGCGGCGCCTCGGCATGGGCGCGCAGGAGGGGCGCGCCGGCGATCGTGGGGGCAAGCGCGGACAAGGCGAAAACCCCCAGCGCCGCCGGCGCCTCGCCCGAGGGGTCGCCGCCCGAGATCACGGCGCGGGTCAGGCCGGTGCGGGACAGGATGCGACCGAGGATCTGCCCCAGCGACCGGCCGATGCGGGCGTTGGCCTCTTCGGCCGAAAGCCCTGCCCGGTCGCGCGCGGCCCGCGCTGCGGCGATCGCGGGGTCGTCGGGGCCGCGGGCGGAGTAGACCAGCGGATCGCGGCCCTGCGACAGGGCGGCAAGCGCGGCCCCGACCGCGGCCTCCTCGGCGTCGGGGATGCCGGCGATCAATGCCGCGGTATCGAGCGCGATACCGGCAAAGCCACGCGCCGATGCGTGGTCGATCTGCGCCGCGGTCACCGGCGACACCGAGCCCGAGACGACGACGATCCGCCCGGCGGGGATCACCTCCGGCACGGGTGGTGCAGGCGGCAGCAGCCCCAGCGCCCGCCAATGGGCGATCAGCGCATATTCCACCCCCTGCGAGCCGACGCAGAACGAAGCGGCCCCCCGGCTGCCCCAGATCAGCGCACCGCAGGTGGCAAGATCGTTTGCGCCGAGGGCGTCGAGGGCGACGATTCGCCGCCCTTCGGTCCGCAACGCCTCGAGGCGGGCAAGCGCGGTCCCGGGGGATCCGAGCGCCTCGAGGTCGATCAGGCCGATCGGCAGGTCGGTCTGGCGCGACAGGTGCAGGGCCACATCGGATTCGTCCATCGGCGTGACGGGGTGGCGTGCCATGACCGGATGTCGATCGAGGCGGAAGACGCCGCCGGGCGCCGAGGCGAAGAGGTGGCCGAAGCACTGATAGCGGCGGAGCGGGGGCGCAGCGACTAGGACCGGCACCCAGGATGCGGGAATGCGGTCCAGCGCGATGTCGATGGCGCGGCCGATCGACCCCAGGTCGGGCGCGGAATCAAGCGTCGAGCAGACCTTGTAGTGCAGCACCTGCGCGCCCAGCCCTGCGAGCCGGTCGAAGATGCGCGGCAGATGCGCCCGCATCCAGTCGGTGCCTTTCGCCCGTGCGGTGCCGGCCAGGACGATCCCGCGCAGGTCGGGGAAGCGGGCAAGCCGGTCGGGGGTCGGCAGGTCAAGAAACAGGGTGGTGGGCAGGCCCGCGAAGGCCATGACCTCCATCGTCGCCGCCGATCCGGTGAAATCGTCACCATAAGCGGCAAGCAGCAGCCCGGGCGGCAGGGCGCCGGTCATGCCGGCGCCTGCCCCCCCGCCTGTGCCAATGCACGCGCAAGCGCCGGGCTGTCCGTGGCGCGGGTATCGAGCGGGATGCCCTCCATCGCCGCCTCCCACGCCGCGCGCAGCGATGCGACGCCTGCAGCAGGGCCGTCCGGGTGGCCCATGAGCCCGCCACCTGCGGCATAGATCAGGTCGGCCGAGCCAAGCCGCGCAAAAGTCTCGGGTGGCTGCAGCACCGTCTGGGCCGAGGAAAAGACCGGCATCGCGGTCACCGGCAGGTCGTCCCACATGGGTTCCAGCTGCGAGCGGGCCGAGGCGATGCTGCTGTCGTCGGACTCGCAGAACTTGTTGGCGATGCCATTGACATGCATGTGGTCCGCGCCGGCCAGTCGCCAGAGTCGCGACCAGGCAATGTACGACCAGCCCAGCGCGGGATGGCGGGACAGATAGCCCCAGCCGTTGCGATGGGCATGGATCGGCAGTTCGGCATGGCGCGAGAGCGCGAGGAACCCCGTCAGGCCCAGCGAATTGAGGCTGGCCATCACGCAGGTGCCGCCCAGATCGCGGATCAGGTCGTGCCGCCGGCGCATCTCGTCGACCTCGCCTGTCAGGTTGAAGGCATACATCACCTTCTTGCCGGTGCGGTCGGCATGGTCGTTGATCACCCGCATCACCGCGCGGGCGCGGTCCTCGAACGGACAGGCGGGGCCGTCGGCCTGAAGCTCGTCGTCCTTGATGAAGTCGATCCCCGCACCCGCCAGCGTGGCCACGAGATCGGCGGTCTCGACGGCCGACAACCCGACGCTGGGCTTGACGATGGTGCCGATCAGCGGGCCGTTCGCCACGCCCGACAGCCGCCGCGTGCCCGCCACGCCGAAGCGGGGGCCGGGCTGGGCCGCGGCAAAGGCGCGGGGCACACGGATATCCAGCAGACGCAGGCCGGAAAAGGGTTTCAGCTCGAACAGATTGCCCGCGACGGTCGCCAGCAGGTTGGGCAGCGACGGGCCGATATTGGCGACGGGCCAGGACAGCGTCACCCGCGCGCGCCGCCAGCCCTGCCCCCTGTCCGCCGCCGCCCCGGGAAGCGAGGGGACGGCAAGGGGGTCGATCTCCTCGAACCGTTCGATCCTTGCCGCGGCGCGGGCCTTGAGTTCCTCGGTCTCGCCGGGGATGACAAGAAAGGTGCCCGAGGATTGCTCTCCCGCCATGACCTCGGCAGCATGGGCGGGGTCGGTGGCGGTCTCGATCAGGTAGTCGGCCTCGAAGCGGTCGGTCATGGGGTCAGTCCCGGCTGGGGGTGGTCATTGGCTCATGTTGCCGATCTGGTAGAGGCCGCTGGCGCGGTTCAGGTGATCGGCCATCTCGCGCGCGGCCCGGTCGGCATCGCCTGCGGCGATGGCGGCCAGGATCGCGCGATGTTCGGAAAGTGTCAGATGTTCGTTGCCGGGCGCCTTGACCAGCGTGGCATGAAACCGTGCAAGCCATGCAAACAGCGCCTCGGACATCCCCGCGAAGATGGGGTTGCCGCTCATCGCGGCGATCGTCTTGTGGAACTCGCCATCCAGGGCAAGGAACGCCTCGGATCCGCGCTCGGCCCGTTCCTGACGCTCCAGCACCTCGGCCAGCTTCGCAACCTGCTCGGAGGTCGCGCGGCGAGCGGCGATACGCGCCATCTGGGCCTCGAAGGTGGCGCGGACCTCCTTCAGATGTTCAAGGCTGTCGGCCGAATGCATCAGCACATGCCGCATCGTGCCGCCCAGCTGCGCCAGAGCGCGGTCGAAACTGGGTTCGGCCACGCGCGGGCGTTCGCCGTGGCGGATCTCGATCAGGCCCATCCGTTCAAGGTTCTGCATCGCCTCGCGCACGGCGGGGCGGCCGGTGCCGAAAAGCTCCATCAACTCGCGCTCCGAGGGCAGCAGGTCGCCGGGGCTGAGTTCGCCCGATTGCAGCCGCGCCAGCAGGCGCTCTTCGATC
Organism: Rubellimicrobium sp.; assembly: GCA_020832515.1. Lineage (GTDB taxonomy): Bacteria > Pseudomonadota > Alphaproteobacteria > Rhodobacterales > Rhodobacteraceae > JAFIEN01. Next base: position 6,131 of record JAFIEN010000027.1, read on the forward strand.
TGGCCCGAAAGCTTGCGCCGCTCGATCGGTGCCGTTCCCGCCGTTCCGAATGTGTCCTGGGCTGTCATCTGTGTCTCCGTTGTTCGGGTTCACGATGCAGCGTCAGGTCGCGGCGTCAATCTCGATCCGGTTGCCGGTCGCGGGATCGAAGAGGTGGTATGTCTCGGGCGATGCGATGACACGCACCTCGGCCCCCGGTTCAAGCTCGATCCGTTCGCGAAAGACGCCGGTGACATGGGTTCCGCCGATGTCCATGACGACATGGGTCTCGGCCCCGGTCGGTTCGGTCACGATGATGGTGGCTGCGGCCCCTTCGGGTGCAAGGAAAAGCGCCTCGGGCCGGATGCCCAGCGTGACCTTGCGCCCGGTCGCCAGCGACCCACCTGCGGCGGGCAGGTCCCATGTGCCCGCGCCATGAGCCACGTTCAGGACCTTGCGCCCGTCCCTTTCGCCGATCTCGCCTTCGACAAGGTTCATCGCCGGGCTGCCGATGAATGTGGCAACGAAGATGTTGACGGGGCGGTCGTAAAGCTCGGTCGGACGACCGATCTGTTCGATCCGCCCGTCGCGCATGACGACGATGCGATCCGCCATCGTCATCGCCTCGATCTGATCATGGGTGACATAGACGGTCGTGGTCCGCAGGCGTTGATGCAGGGCCTTGATCTCGGCCCGCATCTGCACGCGGAGCTTCGCGTCAAGGTTCGAGAGCGGTTCGTCGAACAGGAACACGTCCGGGTCGCGCACGATGGCGCGGCCCATCGCCACGCGCTGGCGCTGGCCGCCCGACAGTTCCTTGGGATAGCGGTCCAGCAGCGCCTCGAGATCAAGGATACGGGCGGCGCGGCCGACCTCGCGGTCGATCTCTTCCCTGGGGCGGCGGGCAAGGCGCAGCGAAAAGCCCATGTTCTGCGCCACGCGCATGTGGGGATAAAGCGCATAGTTCTGGAACACCATCGCGATGTTGCGTTCCTTGGGCGGCAGGTCGTTCACGATCTCGTCGCCGATCACCACCTCGCCGTCGCTGATCGTCTCAAGCCCCGCGATCATCCGCAGAAGCGTGGACTTGCCGCAGCCCGACGGGCCGACAAGCACGATGAATTCGCCGTCGGCCACATCAAGGTCGATGCCGTGCAGCACTGCATGGGCGCCGAAGGATTTGCGGACCTGGTCAAGCGTGACGGTGGCCATGCCTTGCCTCATCAACTGGTATAATGACCTATTGACACACAGACGCAATGTTATGCAAGCTGCAATTCAGAGTGAGGGCCCAAGCGGCCCGGCAACAGCAAGAGGGAGAGGTCGGATGACCCGGATCGCGCTTCTGGGGGCCGGTGGAAAGATGGGGGTGCGGCTGTCGCGCAACCTGTCGGGCACCCGGTTCGATGTCGCCCATTGCGAAGTCTCGGAAGTCGGGCGCACGCGCCTGAAAGACGAGCTGGGGATCGACTGCGTGGACCTCGAACAGGGCCTCGCAGGGGCCGAAGTGGTGATCCTTGCCGTGCCCGACCGGCTGATCGGCCAGATCCTGGCCGACCTTGCGCCGCGTCTGGCCGCCGGAACCGCGGTCATCATGCTCGATGCCGCCGCGGCCCATGCGGGCACACTGCCGGACCGGCCGGACCTGACTTATTTCGTGACGCATCCCTGCCATCCGCCGATCTTCAACGACGAGGTGACGGCCGAGGCGAAGGCGGATTTCTTCGGCGGTGTCGCGGCCAAACAGCATATCGTCTGCGCCCTGATGCAGGGCGACGAGGCGCATTACGCGCTGTGCGAAGAGGTGTCCCGCGCGATCTACGCCCCCGTCATGCGCGCCCATCGCTGCAGCGTCGAGGCGATCGCCATCCTTGAACCTGCCATGTCCGAAACGGTGGGTGCAACGCTGGCCCTGGCCCTGCGCGAGGCGACGGACGAGGCGATCCGGCGCGGTGTGCCGCGTCAGGCGGCCTTCGACTTCATGCTGGGCCATCTGACGATCGAGCTTGCCATCGCCTTCGAGGTGTTTCCCGAGGGCAAGTTCTCGGACGGGGCTTTGCATGCCATCGACGCTGCCCGCCCGGTGATCTTTCGCGACGGCTGGCTCGATGCGGTCTTCGATCCCGAAGCCGTGCTGGCCTCGGTCCGCGAGATCGCCGGCGACCCGCAGGCCGTCTGAGCGGCGGGTGAGCCAAGGCACGAACCGCCAGCGGGCGGAACCGGATCCGGCGCAGAGGAGGCGCCGGTCACATCAGCCCGAAGGGGCAAACACGGGAGGACTGACATGACCATGCGACTTCTGGCAACGACCGCCCTTGCGGCGACGATTGCCCTGCCCGCAGCGGCACAGGACGAGCTGCGCTTCTTCAACGTCTTCGATGCCACCGCCTCGGCGCTTTGGGTCGAACCGCTCGAGGCCTTCCGCGAGGCAACGGGGGTCAGGGTCGAAAGCGAGTCGATCGCCGGATCGGGTGCGGCCGTCTATCCCGACGTGCTGCGCACCGCCATCGCCTCGGGCTCGCCGCCGGATGTGTTCTTCATGTGGGGCGGCACCATCGCGCAGCCTTTCGTTGACGCCGGCCAGACCCGCGACCTGTCCGACCTCTACGAGGAATTCGGCTGGAACGACCGCTTCCCGCCATGGATCATCGACCGGCTGACCCAGCCCGACGGGTCGATCCACGGGGTGCCCTTCAAGGCGCGCGGCATGGGCCTCTGGTATCGCAAGGACCTGTTCGAGCAGTACGGGATGACCGAGCCCACCAGCTATGAAGAGCTTGCCCAGATCTGCGAGACGTTCATCGAGAACGGAATTCACTGCGCGTCTTTCGGCGGGCAGTTCGGCTGGCACACGATGCGCCTTGTCGACTACTTCCTCGAAGACACCTGCGGTGCCGAAACCCACGACGCGATCAACGCCCGGACCGAGACCTGGGATCAGCAATGCGTCGTCGATGCCTTTGCCCGCCTGCGGCAGTGGGTCGATGACGAATGGCTGGTGCCCAATTTCCTTGGCGTGACGCCCACGGATTCGCGCATGCCGATGTATCTGGGCAATGCCGCCATGGTCTATGAAGGCGGCTGGTTCGAGAATGCGCTGATCGGCGACGGGCAGGACCCCGGCGAATACGCCTTCTTCCTGCCGCCCACCCCCTCGGGCCGGTTCCACGCCTTCCCCGAACAGTGGAAGATCCCCGCGCAGTCCACCAATCAGGAAACGGCCGCGGCCTTCCTTGACTGGATCACCGACGGGGAAACCCACATGCAGTGGCGGGCGGCGTTCGAAGGATCTGTCTCAGCCGGGTATTCGCCCGATTGCGATGCCTTCCCCCACGCCTGCCGCTGGACGGAATTCCTGACCTCGGACCGGGGGACCTATCCGCCCACCGACCAGGCCTTCGAACGCGAACTGATCGACGGCTTCTTCGAGGCGCAGGACGGCGTCGTCGCCGGGCTGATCACGCCCGAGGAGGCAGCCGCCATGATCCAGCGCTTCGTCGAGGAATTCGACAGCCCCGGCTAAGGCGCGTCACGGCCGCCGACAGACCCGGCGGCCCGACGGCCCCGCAGCGCCCCGACCCGCGGCCGTGCCCCACCCCCCTGGCCAGCAAACGGGGTGCGCCGATGCCACTTGGCGAAAAGACCGCCCCCCCTCCGGCAAAGGGGGGGCCCCCCCCCCCCACACCCCGGGGGCCCCCCCGCCCGGCCCGCCCCCCCCCGGGGGGCGGGGCCGAACCCCGCTGACCAGCAAACGGGATGCGACGATGACACTTGCCGAAACGACGGCCACCCGTCCGCGCGTCCGCCGCAGAAGTGCGGCGGCAGAGCGCGCGCGCCGCTTTGCCGCGATCCGTCCCTGGCTGTTTCTGGCCCCTGCCCTGCTGGTCTATGGCGGGTTTCTGGTCCTGCCCATGCTGTTCACGCTCTACACGAGCTTCTACAGCTGGGACGGCATCTCGCCCCTTGCGAACATGACCTGGGTGGGGCTCGAGAACTACGTCCGCGCCTTCACGGCCGATACGGTCGCGCGACGGGCCTTCGTGAACAACCTGTTCTGGACGGCGGGCGCGGTCATCATTCCCACGATCATCGGCCTGTTTCTGGCCATCGCGTTGAACGGTGTCGCCGCGGTCAACCGCGCGCTGCGCACGATCTACTATGCCCCCGCCGTGCTGCCGCTGGTCGCGGTCGGCCTGATCTGGGGCTGGATGTACAACCCCAATTTCGGGGCAGTGAACCTGTTCCTGCGGGAAATCGGCCTGGGCCACTGGGCCGGGGGGTGGCTGTCGTCGCACACCATGGCCCTGCCCGCCACCTTCATCACCTTTGTCTGGAGCAGCGTCGGCTTTCCGATGATCCTCTACCTTGCCGGCCTGCAGACCATCCCGCGCGAACTTTACGAGGCGGCCCGGATCGACGGTGCCTCGCGCTGGCACTGCTTTCGCTTCATCACCCTGCCGGGGCTGGTGGAAACCCATGTCATCGTGCTGTCGCTGGCCGTCATCAACGGGTTCAAGGTCTTCGACCTGATCTACACGATGACCTACGGCGGCCCGGGCCGGTCCACCCATGTCCTTGGCACATGGATGTATTTCCAGGCCTTCCAGTTCCACAACGCAGGCTATGGCGCGGCCCTTGCCTGGATCATCGCGGCGATCGTGCTGGTCGTGGCGGTACCTTACATCAGACGGATGTCGAGAAGCTGATGGACAACATCGTCGCCTCCTTCGCCGAACGGCGCACCGATTTCGTCATCAAGCTGCTGCTGGTGGGGATCGCAGTCTTCTGGCTGATGCCCTTCGTGGTGATCTTCCTGACCGCGATCCGCAGCCAGGGCGACATGATCCGCAACGGCATCTTCTCCTGGCCCGAGGAACTGCGGTGGGACAATTTCGTTGCTGCCTGGGATACCGGGCGGTTCAACATCTATTTCCGCAACAGCCTGTTCCTGATCCTGGTCAAGGTGCCGCTTGGCCTGCTGATCGCCTCGCTTGCCGCCTATCCGCTGGCCAAGATGAAGTTCCGCGGATCGGACACCGTCTTCATCCTGTTTCTGGTGGGTCTTGCAGTGCCCATTCAGGTCACGCTCCAGCCGCTTCTCATCATGATGTCGTCGCTGGGCATCGCCAACACGCTCTGGGCGTTGATCCCGCCCTATCTGGCCTTCGGCCTGCCCTTCCAGATCTTCGTCATGCGCGGTTTCTTCCGCATCCTGCCCAATGAGCTGATCGAGGCCGCCCGGATGGACGGCGCGAGCGAGACAAGCATCTTCTTCCGCATCATGCTGCCCCTGTCGCTGCCGCCGCTGGCGACCCTCGCCATCATCGACACGCTGGCGACCTGGAACGAATTCCTGATCGCACTGGTGCTGATCTCGGCCAATTCGTCGCGCACGGTGCCGATCGGGCTGATGCAGTTTCAGGGCCAGTATCAGTCGCAGTTCACCCTGCTGATGGCCGGGGTCCTGATCTCGATCATCCCGGTCCTTCTCATCTTCCTGTTCCTTCAGCGCTATTTCGTGGCCGGTCTGGCCGGAAGCGTGAAGGGCTGAACCCCGTCAAGGAGCCAAGAATGCCCGCCCGCGTCCTGTACGAAATGGTCCTGCACAGCGACACGACCTATGCCAGCCCCTTTGCCGATGTGACCGTGACCGGCCATTTCGAAGGGCCCGACGGCGCCGCCTTCAGCCACCCCGCCTTCTACGACGGGGATGGGACATGGCGGCTGCGTATCGCCCCCGGACAGGCGGGGGAATGGCGCTGGCGCACCACGGCCACACCCCATGATCCGGGGCTGGAGCGGACCGGCACGATCACGGTCGAGGCAGGCGCGGGGCGCGGCTTCCTGCGCTCGGTTCCCGGTGCGCCCGGGGGCTTCCGGTTCGAGAATGGCGAGGATGTCTGGCTGTGCGGCGACACGACCTATGACCTGTTCGGGATGGATTATTGCGGCGCCGATGTCGCGGGGTTCCTCAAGCGGCGGGCTGCGCAGGGCTATACCCATCTGCGCATCCGCGTGCCCGTCAGCCGCTTTCACCCGCCCGCCAGCCACTGCCACTGGCAGACCAGGCGCTGCTGGGCCTGGGGCGGGTCGGAACAGGCGCCGCGCTTCGACCTGATGAACCTCGACTGGTTCCGGTCGGTCGATGCCACCGTCGCCCGGATCGAGGATGCAGGTCTGGGCATCGAGATGATCATGGAGGCCTGGGGCTTCGAGTTTCCGTTCAACCACCGGGCATGGTTCACGGCGGCGCATGAAGAGCTTTGGCTGCGCTACCTCATCGCGCGCTATGACGCCTACAGATGCGTCTGGTTCTGGACCCCGCTGAACGAATACGAATATCACAACAACGGGGACTGGCACTGGTCGGCCGCCTCGGATGCCTGGGCCTTGTCGATCGCGCGCTGGATCAAGGGCACCGCGTCGCATGGCCATCCCGTCGCCATGCACAACGGCCCCGCCCTGCCCCCCTTCGCCGAACGCTTCCGCGCCGATCCGGGGGCGGTTGACACGATCATGTTCCAGAACTGGGGCGACCGGGGCGCGGATGAAGGCTGGCTGGCCACCGGGATCGAGACGCAGATCGCCGAAAGCCTGGCAGACTGGCCGGGAACGGCGGTTTTCGCCGAATGGGGCTACGAGCAGGAGGACGGCGCGCCGCGCGATTTCCCGGCCTTCGAGCATTGCGACCGCAACCACAACCGGCGTGGCGCGTGGCGCGGGGTCTTTTCCGGGCTGCCCATCGCCAACGGGTTCGAGTTCACATGGTCGCCCAAAATGGAGCTTGACCGCGACCTGCCGGGGACCGGCGACCTTGTCCATGCCCGCAGCTTCATGACCGAGATGATGCCGCACGGCCTGCCCGTGCCGCGCCCCGACCTTGTGACCGACGACCGCGGCCCGGGGTTCCGGGCGCTGGCCCTGGCCGCAGGGGCGGTGCGGGCGGCCTACCTGCCTGCAGGCGGCGGTGCCCGGCTTGCGCTGGACGGCGCATGGTCGCTGCGCTGGTTCGACCCGCGCGAGAGAAGCTTTGGGGACGCCATCGACATTCAGGCCGAAGGCGGCACCCTCACCCTGCCCGACCCCGGCGCCATCGACGACAAGGGCCGCCCGCTCGACTGGGTGGCAGAACTGACCCCAGCAACCTGAGGAGACGCAAAATGAATGGGCCGAAAACCCTGTCGCGACGCACGACCGGCGAATGGTCTGTCCGGTCCGGCTGCGCTTATAGCAATCCGTTTGCCGATGTCGAGGTGGATGCCGATTTCACCGCGCCCTCGGGCAAGGTGCTGACGATGCCCGCCTTTTTCGACGGCGACGGCACATGGCGGGTGCGCTTCAACCCTGGCGAGGCCGGCCGCTGGACCGCCCGCCTGCGCGCGCGGCCGCATGACTCAGATCTGTCCGGCGACTGGTCCTTTACCGTGGCCGAGCGCAGCACGCCCGGCTTCCTGACCGCCACGCCCGGCCGTAACTGGGGCTTCACCTACGAGGACGGGACGCCCGTCTTCCTGTCCGGCGACACGACCTATGACCTGTTCGGGATGGACTATTGCGGCGGCGATGTCGCGGGGTTCCTCAAGCGGCGGAAAGAGCAGGGCTTCACCCATTTCCGCACGCGCCTGCATGTCAGCCCCTTTCACCCGCCCGAGGGCCATTCCGACTGGCACACCAAACCGATGTGGCCCTGGGGCGGATCGTCCACGGCCCCCCGGTTCGACCTCTTCAACCTTGACTGGTTCCGCTCGGTCGACCGGACGGTGGCGACGGTCGATGACCTTGGCCTCGGCCTCGAGATGATCATGGAGGGTTGGGGCTTCGAGTTTCCCTTCAACCACCGCGCCTGGTTCACGCCCGAGTGGGAGGCGCTCTGGATGCGCTACCTCATCGCGCGCTATGACGCCTATTCCTGCGTCTGGTTCTGGACCCCGCTCAACGAATACGAATACTACCCCAACGGCGACTGGAACTGGACCCCCACCGCCGACCGCTGGGCCCTGCGGATCGGGCGCTGGATCAAGGCCACCGCACCGCACGGGCATATCCTGTCGATGCACAACGGCCCCCGCCTGCCACCCTTCGCCGAACGCTTCCGCGCCGATCCCGAGGCGGTGGATGCGATCCAGTTTCAGGAATGGGGCACGCGGGATGCCGACCTTGGCTGGCTTGCCGCCGGGATCGAGGAGAGCATCGAGGCGGCCTTCGCGGGGTGGCACGGCTCGGCCGTGTTCGCGGAATGGGGCTATGAGCGGAACCCGGACTATGCGCTGAAACTGCCCAGCCACGAACATTGCGACCGCAACCACACAAGGCGCAGCGCCTGGCGCGGGGTGATGTCCGGCATGGGCATCGTCACCGGCTGGGAAAACTCGTGGGCGCCCTGGATGGACCTTGAGACCGACCTGCCGGGATGCGCCGATCTTGTGGTTATCAATCGCCTGCTGACCGGCGATCTGCCGTTTCACGACTTCGCCCCTGCAGCGCAGGTGGTGGAGGGCGATTTCGCCCCCGGCCACCGCCCGCTTGCCATGCGCTCGTCGGAGGGGAACACGCTGCTGGTCTGGTTCCCGGCGGGCGATGCGGCGAGGCTTTCGGTCTCTGGCACGGGCGAATGGTTCGATACCCGCAGCGCCGCCCGCCGGCCGGCCGAAGCGCAGGATGGCGTCTGGACGCCCCCGCAGGAAACCTGCGCCGACGGCCATCCGCATGACTTCCTGCTGATCGTGAGGGCCTGACCGATGGATCTAGCCGCTCTCTACGGCACCTCTGCCCCGCCCGCGCCCGAACGGGTCTTGCAGGCGGGCCCGCTGAGCGTTGCGATCATCCCGGGCGGGATCGGCGCGGTCCATTGGCACGGGGTCGAGGTGCTGCGCGGTGCGCAGGCGCTGGTGCGCGACGCGGATTGGGGGACCCATCCCGAAGAGGGCCTGACCGACGAGATCGCCGCGAGCGCCGGTGGATTCACGCTGACGCGCGGTGTCTCTGTCGCCGGGGGCCGGATTGCGGGGCGGATCGTGCTGACGGCGCGGGCCGAGGGCCTGCTGATGGTCGAGGTCGAACTGACCCCGCGCGAACGGGTGATGACGAACCGCGCAGGCCTTGTCGTGCTGCACCCTGCCGATGTGGCCGGTGCGGCGCTGACGGTCCGGCATGGCGACGGCTCAGAGGAACGGACAGCCTTTCCGACCCGCATATCGCCCGGTCAGCCCGTCTTCGACATCGCCGAACTGGACTGGACCGTCCCGGGCATCGAGCTGTCCATCACCTTCGCGGGCGAGGTCTTCGAGATGGAGGACCAGCGCAACTGGACCGACGCCTCGTTCAAGACCTACTGCCGCCCGTTGTCGCGCCCATGGCCCTATCCGCTGGACCCCGACGCGCCGGTGCGCCAGAGCCTGACCCTGCGCATGGCGGGCAGCCCTGCCGCCGATGGCACCGGGGCCGCAGGCGCGGTCATCTTCGGGCCGCAGGACGGGGTGATGCCTGATATCCTGTTCGCGCTGGAACCGGGATGGGGCGCCGCGCCCGGCACCACCCTGCCGCCCGCACAGGGCACCCGGCTGCGGCTTGATCTGTCCGATCCCGGCGCGGCCCTGCCCGACCTGCCACCGCTGCCGCCCGGCCTGCTGGAGCTGGAGCTGATCCTGCCGGACGATCCCGACGCGCTGGACGCGGCCGCAGCCAGCGCCGCCGCCCTGGGCCTGACCCCGGACCATATCGCCGCCCTGCCGGCAGCCTGGCTGAAAAGCTATCAGCCCGATGGCAACTGGCCGGACGGGGCCACACCCGAACAGGCCCTTGCCGCCGCAACCCGCGCCTTTCCCGGGGCGCGGCCGATGGGCGGGGTGCTGACCAATTTCACCGAACTCAACCGCCACCCTCATGCGGCCATACTGGGCGAGACGACCACCTTCGGCACATCGGCCATCGTCCATGACGCAAGCGACCTTGCCGTGATGCAGACGCTTCAGGCGCTGCCCGCCGCCTTCGTCAGCGCAGCACATCTGGCCGGGGGGCGGCCATTGCGCCTTGGCCTTGTCGCCATCGCCATGCGCTCGAACCCCTATGGCGCGGGGCTGATGCCCAATCCCGACGGCCGGCGGATGACCATGACCGACAGCGACCCGCGCCACCATGCGGCCTTTGGCGCGGCCTTCGCCGCCGGTGCGTTGGCCGCGACGCAGGGACAGCCGGTCGCAAGCCTTTGCCTTGCAGCGCCGGCCGGGCCCTTCGGTCTTGTCCGGGACGGCACGCCCAGCCCGCTTGCCCGGCTGGTCACGGCATTGGGCGCCGAGGCGGGCCGCCCCCGCCATACCGTCACCGCGCCGCCCGGCATTGCCGCCATCACCAGCGACCGCAGGCTGATCCTTGCCAACCTTGGCCCCACCCCCCGCCGCGTGACACTGGAACCCGGGGCCGTCGACCTGGAACCCTATGCCGTCGTCATCCGCGACAGGACCGCCTCATGACCCATCGTGGCCTTCTCATCGGCTGCGGTTTCTTCGCGCAGAACCACCTGAATGCATGGGCGGGGCTGCCGGGCGCACGGATCACCGCCGTCTGCGACACGGACGCCGCCCGCGCCCGCGCCACTGCGGACCGCTTCGGCATCCCGACCGTCCATACCGACGCCCTGACCGCGCTCGAGGCAGAACGTCCCGACTTCGTCGACATCGCCACGACTGCGCCATCTCACCGGGCGCTGGTCGAACTGGCGGCACCCCGCACGAAGCTGGTGATCTGTCAGAAACCAATGGCCGAAACCCAGGTGGACGCCGCCGCCATGGTCGCCGCCTGCGAGACTGCCGGATCGCAGCTCCTGATCCACGAAAACTTCCGCTGGCAACGCCCCTTCCGCGAGATTGCCGCCCGCCTCCCGGCGCTTGGCCGCGTCCACTTCGCCCGGTTCAGCTTCCGCCACGGCTATGACAACTACGTCAACCAGCCCTATCTGGCGGAAATCGAACGCTTCACGATCATGGACGTGGGTCTGCACCTCTTTGACCTTGCCCGCCATCTTGTCGGCGAAGCCGCGACGATCACCTGCGAAACCCAGCGCCTGAACCCCCGCGTGCGGGGCGAGGATGCGTTTTCCGCGATGATCCGGCACGACGGGGGCGCGGTGTCCTTCATCGACTGTTCGTTCTGGTCCCGCCTTGTGCCGCACCGCTTTCCCCAGACCCTGGCCGAGATCGAGGGCGAACACGGGACGCTGCTTCTGGGCGAGGATTACCGGCTGACCGTGCACGGACCGGGGGGCCGGGACGTTCTGGATGTCGAACCTGCCGTGCCCGTCTGGGGCGAACGGCCCTGGCATGTGATCCAGGAAAGCGTGGCGGCCTTTCAGGCGCATGCGCTGGATGTGCTGGACGGCCGCACCGCGCCGCAACCGTCGGGCGCGCATAACCTCATGACCCTGTCGACGGGACTGGCGGCCTATGAGGCGGCGGAAACCGGGCGGATCATCGGGCTTCGGAACTGGAATGAACGGCGGGGCTGAGGCCCTTGCCGTCATGAAACAAGGGAAGGAACGAAACCATGGATCAGGTCGAATGCTGGGGCACATTCGAGGCGGCCTTCGACGCACCGAAGGCCGGTCGGACAGGGAACCCTTTCCGCGACGTGACCTTCGCGGCCACCTTCCGCCTTGGCAACCGGACCGTCCATGTGCCGGGCTTTCACGATGGCGAGGGCATCTGGCGGCTGCGCTACATGCCCGACGCGCCGGGGACGTGGACGTTCCGCACCACCTCCTCCCACCCCGAGCTTGACGGCCTCGAGGGCACCTTCGGCTGCATCGCCGCCGGGCCCGGCAACCACGGCCCCGTGCGGGTGCGCGACAAGTTCCATTTCGGCCATGCCGACGGCACCCCCTACATGCCCTTCGGCACCACCTGCTACGCCTGGACGCAGCAGCCGCTGGCGATGCAGGAACAAACGCTGCAAACCCTCGCCGCCTCGCCCTTCAACAAGATACGCATGGGGTTCTTTCCAAAGGATTACGAATTCAACAAGAACGCCCCCTTGCACGACTGCTTCCAGCGCAGCCCCGACGGCGCGCTCGATTTCGACCGCCCCAACCCCGAGGCCTTCCGCCACTTCGACCGGCAGATCGAACGCCTGCGCGATCTGGGGATCGAGGCCGACATCATCCTCTTTCACCCCTATGACCGCTGGGGCTATGCCGACATGACCGAGGATCAGGATTTCGCATATGTGCGCTATCTTGCGGCTCGTATCTCGGGCTACCGCAACATCTGGTGGTCTTTGGCCAACGAATACGATTTCCTGATCAACACCAAGCCCATGCCCTTCTGGGACCGGCTGTTCCAGCTGCTCGAAGAGGTGGACCCGGCCCGGCATCTGGCCTCGATCCACAATGGCGACCCCGAGGCCGCCTATGACCATCGCAAGCCCTGGGTCAGCCATGTCTGCCTGCAGCATTGGGACGTGAAGCGGACGGCAGAGTGGCGGCGGACCTGGGGCAAGCCGCTGGTCAATGACGAGCCGCAATACGAGGGCAACATCTGGTGCGCCTGGGGCAATATCAGCGCCGAGGAACTGGTGCACCGCTACTGGATCTCGCTCCTTCGCGGGGGCTATGTCGGGCATGGCGAGACCTATGTCCATCCCGAGGACCTCTTGTGGTGGGCCAAGGGGGGCGAGTTGCGGGGCAAGTCGCCCGCGCGGATCGCTTTCCTGCGCGAATTGCTCGAGACGCATGCACCCGACGGGATCACGCCCCTTGGCCCGGAATGGCCGTTCAACCGCATCTCGGGTGGCGTGTCGGGCGCCACCACGTTCCTCTATTTCGGCGAGCAGCAGCCCACGCTCTGGGCCAGCGGCTTGCCGAAGGAACCGGGCGATTACGAGGTGACCCTGATCGACACATGGGCCCTGACCGAGGAACCCGCCGAAATCGTCCCCGCCTTCACCCCACATGTATCGCGCCATGGCGAAGTGGTGCGCGGCGGCACGCCCGAGGCGGCCTTCGCCGTCAAGCTGCCGGGCCGGCCCCGTCTGGCACTGCGGGTGACCCGCCGCTAGCATCGCGCGGGGCCTTGCCAGTGCACGGCCGATGATGGGCTGGACGGGGACGTGCAGGTAAGGCTATGACCGCAATCATGACGACAATGACGACAGCCTATTCCATCGACGGCCGGACCTTCCGCTTCACGGCGGATGTCGCGACAGGACTGACCTCCGGCGCCTATATCCGGGTCGATGCGGACAACGGTATGTCGTGCCTGGGACGGATCATCGAGATCGAGGCCAGCGATACCGGCACGGGGCGTCCGGTGATCACGGGATCGGGCGTGATCCGGGCCCGTGTCGAGGACGGAGATATCGTCGCCGGCGCCCCGACAGCCTTCGGCGCGGCCCGGATCTCCATCGCCGACCCCGGGCTTGTCGCGGCCCATTTCAGGACCGCTCGGCGCGACAAGGCCGGGCTCGAGATAGGTACCCTGGGGGACGCGGCCGATCCTTTGCCGGCAACGCTGCTCGCCTCGGGTTTCGGGCGGCATACGCTGGTCTGCGGGCAGTCCGGTTCCGGCAAGACCTATACACTGGGCGTGATGCTTGAACGTCTGCTCTTGAACACCGACCTGCGGATGATCGTGCTCGACCCCAACTCGGACTACATCCGGCTCGCCGAATTGCGCGATCCCGACGCGGCGCAGGGCGGGCTGGCCGATCGTTATGCGGCGGCCACGCGCAGGCTGTCGGTCTTCGGCAACCGGCCCGGCCAGATCCCGCTCAGGTCAAGGTTCGGGCGGCTGCCGCTGACCAAGCAGGCGCTTGTGCTGAACCTCGATCCAATTCGCGACGCGCGCGAATACAATGCTTTCCGCCGGATCGTGCGTGACATCGGCTCGACCGAATACACGCTCACGGATGTGCGCCACCGCGCCTCGGCTCTCCATGACGATGCCTCACGCGACCTGGCCATGCGGATCGAGAACCTCGATGTCGAGGAACTCGGCATCTGGGCCCAGGCCGGCGAGCCGACGCTGCTCGACCTCGTCCCGCAGGACTGGCGCGCGCTCGTCTTCGACCTCGGCAGCCTGCCGTCATCGGGCGAGGCCTCCCTGCTGGCCGCCAGCCTCGTGTCGCAACTCTGGAAGCAGCGCCAGGATCGCATCCCGACCCTTCTGGTGATCGACGAGGCCCATAACGTCTGCCCCCAGATCCCGCTCGACCGGTTTCAGGAAATGGCCTCGGCCGATCTGACGGCCATCGCGGGCGAGGGGCGCAAGTTCGGGATCTACCTCCTGCTGGTGACGCAGCGCCCGCAGAAGCTGCAGGTCAACGTCCTGTCGCAATGCGAGAACCTTGTCCTGATGCGGATGAACTCGGCCGAGGATATCGAACATCTTGCGGCAAGCTTCTCGCATGTTCCGGCATCCCTTGTCCGGCAGGCCGCAGGCTTCGGCCTGGGGCAGGGTCTGGTCGGTGGCCCGGTCGCGCCCGATCCCCTGCTCTTCCGCACCGGGACCCGCCATTCCGTCGAGGGCGGCAGCGACATCCCCTCCACCTGGGCCGGATCAAGGACCGGCTGACCGGATCGGTCCGCCCATACTTCCCGCTGTCCCCGAGTCTCCGATCAGAACCGTCGCCCCGGCCCGGCCCGCACGCTCTGCCCACCCTTCGCTTTGGTCCAAATACTCCGGGGGGCGGGCCGCAGGCCCGGGGGGCAGCGCCCCCCCCGCAGGTCCCCCCGCTT
>JAFIEN010000446.1 GCA_020832515.1 Rubellimicrobium sp.
GGGGAAATAGGCCCGGCCCCTGACCTTTCCCGACAATCCCCAGAGCCCCCCCTGCGGCGCGGGGCCCCCCGGGGGCGAGCACATCACCCGCGCCGGGGCCGATCTGGTGAGCGGCCCGGCGGCGCAGGCGCTTTTGCTGCGCGACAATCCGACCGGGCAGCTTTATCCCGGCATCAAGGCGGGGCCGGGCCTGTCGATCCTTGCGGGTGCGGATTGGGCGCGCGTCCATGACAGCGACTGGTTGCCGGGAGATCAGGGGTTCGAGGCCGAAGCGACGCGGCTTCGCGCGCGCGCGGGGCTGCACTGGCAGGCGGGCGGAAACACGGCGCTGTTCTATGGGCTGACGTGGCTTTCGCCGGAATTCGTCGGGCAGGACGAGGGCCAGCTTGTGGGATCGGTGACACTCCGGGTCCTTTTCTGACGTGAAGCCCCTTGCGCGACGCGGCTTGCGCTTGCCGCGTCGAGGCCGGCTCTGCTACTGTTCGGGGGAATGGCTCTGCGAAAAACGACAGGGCCAGCGTGTTAGAGCAGTAGAACGGTATTGGTGGCAGGGATGGAAACGGGCTTTCGCGGCGCGTTCGTGATTTCGTGGGCACAGACGGAAATCGACGGGCAGAACAATCCGGGCCGTCAGATGCTTCGGATCGGAGTGATCTGGTCCTGGAGCGGGGATTTCATCCGGATCGACGGTCCGGCCGAGGTGCTGCCCCTGGGCGAGGCGCTGGGCATGACCGATCTGCGCCGCCGCGCCGCGGCCCAATTGCGCAAGATGCTGGGTGCGCTGGTGCCGCAGGCGGCAGAGGCGAGCGTGACCGCTGCCGCCGCCGATGATGCGAGTTTCACCGTCACCGACGGGCGGCGGACCTGGACCATCACCACCGTCGAAACCGGGCCGGGACGCGCGCCGCTTCTGATGTTTCTGGGCGATGTGCCGCCCGTCGGGGCCGAGCTCTGGGTGGTGAGCCACAGCCTCGAGGCGGTCACCGGCGGCGCCCGCGCCCCGGCGCGCGGTGGCGTGATCTGCTTCACGCCTGGCACGATGATCCTGACCGACGGCGGGCCGGTGCCGGTCGAGATGCTGTCCGAAGGGATGCTGGTCCAGACCAAGGACAACGGCTGTCAGCCGGTGCTTTGGGCGGGGCGGCGGCGGCTGTCGGGGGCGCGGCTGGTTGCGATGCCGCATCTGGCGCCTGTCAGGTTCCGCGAGGGCGCGCTTGACAAGGGCGTGCCGGATACGGGGCTGCTTGTGTCGCCCGATCACCGGCTGGTGCTGCGCGGCGCGCGGGCACGGGCGCTGTTCAATGCCGACGAAGTGCTTGTGGCGGCGCGCGACCTGGTCGATGGCGCGGGCATCGACGTCCAGCGCGGGCTGCGGGAGGTCACCTATATTCACATCATGCTGCCCCGGCACGAGATCGTCTTCGCCAATTCGGTCGAGACTGACAGTTTCCACCCCGCCAGCATCGCGCTTTCGACACTGGAGGACGGCCAGCGCCGCGATCTGGGCGCGCTGCTGCCCGAGGTCGAGAAGGATCCGCAAAGCTATGGTGGTTTCTCCCGACGTGTTCTGAGCCAGAGCGAGGCGGCGATCCTGCGGGCCGATGCCGCCTGACGGACCGTCTTTGACTCCTCGGGGCGTGGGGGGCCTTGCCCCCCGGCCCGTTCCGGGCCTCCCCCCAGGATATTTGGAAACAAAAGAAGCAGGGGTGGCGCGCGCGTCACGACCGGCCCCGTCGACCGGCCCCGTCGACCGGTCGCGGTGGCGGCCCTTCTGGCGCGGGCGAAAGTGCTTTGGGTCGGGGGCTGTCAGCCCTCGTCCGGGGCGATCGGGATCTCGAAGCTCGGGTCCAGCGGGCCGACCTTGGTCATCGTGACCGAGCGGAACATGTGGACCGGCTGGCCCTCGTAGGTGGCGTCGAGTTGCATGATGCCATACATGCTGTTCGTCCCGGTCGGGATCAGCCGGTAGGTGAAGAGCATCGAGGCCGGCCCCTCGACCACCACGGCCCGACCCGACAGCCGGGCGAGGCTGTCCACACCGCAGCCGAGCGCCTCTTCCACGGTGGACCAGGGGACCAGTTCGGACAGGCGCGGGATCGCCTCGAAGCCGGCCTCGAAGCCGCGCGTCGGGCCGGTGTCGAAGGCGAGTTCGAGATCGGTGTCGTTCATCGGCGAGCTGACGAAGAGCGCATTACCCGACTGGTAGATCGTCACCGGGGGCCGCGGCTCGTCGGCACCGAAGGGCAGGATCATGGGCGAGGTGGGGGACCAGACGAAACCCCCGAGGTGCTCCATCCGCCAGTAGCCGGTGAATTCGGCGGCGACGGCGCGGAAGGCCTCGGGCGTGCCGAAATCGCAGGCCGGGTCGTAGGCGCGGGCCGTCTGGGGCAGGAGAGAGGCCACCGCGAGGGCGGCGAGGATCGGCAGGGGCGATCTGAACATCGGCAAACCTCTTGTAAATTGCACCTGTCCTGAATGCGGCCATGATACCGTGATCCGGTCGTTCGGCAAAGCATCTTGCCGCCTGAAAGAAGTTTACAAGACACACAGCGCCCACTAGCATACACAACTTGGAGTTTTCGGCCCACCCA